>LVBU01000011.1 GCA_001603185.1 Thermotogales bacterium Thermo_02
GATATAGATGATATAATATAAGTGCGTGACAGAGACGATGAGAGAGTCGCGCCCGGAGGGCGTCGGCTTTTTTTTTCGACCTTTTTGTTCAATTTTGCAGTCATAAGTTAGATTTCGTTTGCCGATTCATTTTTCTGGTGGGGTGATACGCTTGAGGCGTCGTACTAGAGAAGTCTTCACGGGCTGGTTGACAGTCACGCCCGCACTTGTTGTTCAGGTTATCTTCATCTATCTTCCGCTGATCTGGGCCTTCTATGTTTCTTTGCACAGTTGGAACATGATTAGGCCGATGCGCTGGGTGGGCTTCGACAACTATATCAGGATGTTTGAGACCCCAGATTTCTGGAATTCTCTCTGGGTAACCACTCTATATATTGCGGGTACCGTAATTCCTTCCGTCGTTATCGGTCTTTTTCTTGCCATGTTGCTGAACATAGAGTGGCTTAAAGGGAAGGGAGTTTTCAGGACACTCTTCTATATCCCTGTCATTACCTCGATGGCTGCCGCAGCGGTCGTCTGGGGGTGGCTTTATGAACCGAATTTCGGTCTTGTGAATTATTTCCTCTCCTGGTTCGGAGTAACCAATATCAAATGGCTTAGTGATCCGAACTATGCACTGCTTGCTCTGATAATCGTCGGTGTCTGGAAACGTGTGGGATACAACATGGTTCTCTTTCTCGCTGGATTGCAGACTATTCCGAGAACTTACTACGAGGCCGCTGAGATTGACGGGGCTACTCCTTGGGATAAGTTCAAGAACATCACTCTTCCTCTGCTTTCACCTACTACCCTGTTCGTAGTGATTATGCAGTTTATCGCCTCTTTTAGGGTCTTCGTGTCGGTCTCGGTTATGACGAGAGGTGGTCCTGCCAAGAGCACACAGGTTATAACTTACTATTTGTATGAGAACGCGTTTAGATATCTGAAGTTTGGCTATGCTTCGGCTATTGCCGTCTTCATGTTTGCGTTGATGGTTGTTCTGACTCTTGTTCAATTCAGGATCAGCAAGAAGAGGGTGCATTACTCATGAGAAGGAAACCGCATATAATAGTCAGGGCGATAGTGATTCTCGTTGTTCTTTTTGTGGCTATAATGATAAACCTTCCGTTCATCTGGATGCTGGTGACTTCTTTCAAGACAGAAGACGCGGCATTTGCGATACCGCCCAGCTTCCTCCCGACAATCTTCGATCTGAGGAACTTTGTGAAGGCCTTTCAGTTAATACCTCTGAGTCAGTATGTTGTCAACACTTTGTTTGTTGCGCTTTCGGTGACGTTTTTACAGCTGGTCTTCAATTCGCTCGCCGCTTTTGGCCTTGCCAGGCTGAGATTCAGGGGATCAAACGTAGTCTTCATGATCCTCATCGGGACACTGATGGTGCCTCCGGAAGTGACGATGGTTCCTCTGTATGTAATAGTCAAGCAGTTTGGTTTCATAAACAAGTATGAGGCTCTAATAATTCCCTTTATGAGCTCGGCGTTCGGAATCTTCCTGCTCAGACAGTTTTTCATGGGAATACCCAGAGAACTTGAAGAAGCGGCAATTATCGACGGTGCAAGCAGGATGAAGATCTTTTTCACGATCATTCTGCCACTTTCAAAACCGGCTCTTTATACGATGGCTCTGTACACTTTTCTGGCCCACTGGAACGAATATATGTGGCCGCTCATAGTTATCAATGATGCAAAGAAGCAGATGATCCAGGTCGGTATCTCGCAGTTTGTAAGTGGCTGGGAAACACAGTGGACACTAAGAATGGCCGCTTCGACTACGGCAGTACTGCCGATTATTGTCTTCTTCTTCTTTGTTCAACGCCAGTTCGTTGAGGGTATAAGTATCTCGGGTTTGAAAGAATAACCCAAATTTCGAAAGGGGAGGTTTTTTGATGAGAAAGACTCTGTTAGTGCTTCTTGTACTCGCTTTCGTCGCGCTTGTCTTCGCGGCTCCTGTAAAGGTCACTATGTGGTATGCACAGACTGGTATCTACTCGCAATCGCTACTGGACATCGTGGCCGACTTCAACAAACTCAACGAAGGCAAGATCGAAGTCGAGGCGGTCTACACCGGAAACTATCAGGATACAATGCAGAAACTTCTGGCAGCTCTGGTAGCCGGTGATGTGCCGACACTTGCCCAGATCGAGCAGTCAAGAATCGGGCAGTTCGTTGATGGTGGAGCATTCCAGGATCTTAACGTGTTTATCAAGAACGACCAGGAATTTGCTGCCACACTCGACGATTTCTGGCCGAGATTCATAGCCGCCAACACCTACGATCAGGGGCTTCTTGGACTTCCGTTGAACTGCAGTACGCCCCTGCTGTACGTGAATAGGGATCTATTCAGACAGGCCGGACTGGATCCAGACAGTCCTCCAAAGACGTGGACTGAGCTATATGCAGTTGCGAAGCAGATAAAGGCGCTCGGAGACGACATTTTCGGTTACAGATTCGGTATAGACGACTGGCTGCTCGAGGCCTACATCTGGCAGTTTGGAGGACAGATAATCTCTGAGGATGGCAAAGAGATGCTTATTTACTCTCCAGAGACAGTGAATGCCTGGAACTTCTTCCAGAAGGGCGTAAGAGAAGGCATATTCATTTTTGGTACGACCGGAGGAAATGAGCTTGATCTATCTGGAAGGATAGCTCTCGTTGTCCGCTCAACTGGAAGTCTAGGTTATCTGAAGCAGAACGCCAAGTTCGATCTCGGCGCAACTATAATGCCTATGCAGGAGAAACAGGTAGTTCCGATAGGCGGAGCGAACGTTTTCATGTTCTCTTCCAGACCGGCCGCTGAGAAACAAGCTGCCTGGGAATTCCTGAAGTTCCTGACTGCCACAGATAACGCCATGAAATGGTCTCTGGCAACCGGATACATGACGAGCAGAATCTCAGCATTTGAGACTCCGGAAATCCAGAAGATAATGACCGACGACCCGAGATTTGCACTTACCTATCAGCAGCTTAAGGATAGCGCGGTAAGAAGACCGTGGTACGGTCCTTATCCAGAGGTGCATGCTATGATCACTTCGGCGTGGGAGTCAGTAATGTCCAATCCCAACAGGGATGTGGACGCCGTGTTAAGGCAACTTCAGAGAGACGCTCAGAGAGTTCTCGACGATTACTATTGATCTTTGAATACTTTCGGGGGCAGTCGACGGCTGCCCCCGTGTTTTTTTGAGAGGTGTTTGAGATGAAAAGAATTACTATCGCTATCTTTCTTGTCATTACCGTCGCCATCTTTAGCCAGATCTTCTTTGGCAATATCCACGCGCACACTTCTTATTCAGATGGGAGAGGCACTCCCGAACAGGCCTTCAAATATGCGAGGGATTCGGGCGTCGATATCCAGGCGATAACCGATCACTGCCACGATCTGGTATATCCTCTGCCTGACGGTTCGATGAAGCTCAACGTAATAAGGCAGATGGCCCAGAAGTACACCGTCGAGGGTGAGTTTATAGCGATCTCGGGTTATGAGTGGACTTTGACGAGCCGGGGGCATATAACTATCTATAACACCGTCGACTTTCTCGATCGAGGGCGTTCTGACCTCTTCGATATATACGCCTGGATTGTCGAACAGAAGGCAACGGCACAATTTTGTCATCCTGGGAAGACTTATGGCGATTTCTTCGATTTCGTCTATTTTCCCGAGGTAGATCTTTACATTAACACAATTGAAGTGGGAAATGGAGCGGGAAAGTCCAATAATGTCATTAAGCCGGAATATGTCGAGCGATACCAGAGGGCTCTGAACAGGGGCTGGCATGTCGGAGCCTCCGCAAATCAAGACAATCACGACGAGAACTGGGCGACGGCTAACGACGCGAGGACTGCGTTCGTGATCGATGAACTGACGACCGAGAAGGTCTATCAAGCGCTTGCAACAAGGAGTATCTACGCGACCGAAGACAGGGATGCCTTCATATCATTTTCCTGCGAAGAGGCGAAGATGGGAGAGATAGCTTACGACGTTCCTAATGCAAGACTGCGAATCGAATACAGCGACCCCGGTGAACCCGTGGCTTCTGCTTACCTTTACAGCAACCACGGTGTCCGGCGGCTTGATGTATCGGGCGACAGCTGGACGACCGAAGTCGAGGTGGACAATTCACTTTCCTACAACTGGTACTTTGTCAAGATCGATCAGATAGACGGAAACGAGATCGTATCTTCACCGATCTGGTTTCAGAGCAGCAGCGGCCACTACCTTTTGAATGCAAGAACTATAAGACCAAGAGTCGTGTTCAAAAGAGAGTTCGAAATCGCGTTCGACCTTATCAACTCCAGCAGGGACGATGGGATCTTCTCGGTTACGCTGTCATCACAAAGCGGTATCGCTCTCCAAAAAGAATACTCCGTTCCCGCGATGACCTGCGTCGATTTCACTGAGAGTGTCTATTGCGAAGACAGTTCGCTGGCCTTCTATGTGAACGATGAGCTGGCATTCAATATTAGCGTCGATTTCGTGAACTTCGTTGCCAATCTCGATACAACGCACGAAAACTACTATGTATCTGAATTGAGAAGCCTTACAGACTTTCTGAAGGAACTGGGCGGTGAGATCAATCCTTTGATAGGCGAAATGACCGAGTCTGCGGTAAGAAACGGAGACGTTCTCATACTACCCCTCCCGGACAACGACACCTTCATGAAGGACTTCATGGCAATCTCGGAAAAACAGATCTCCTTCGTCGCCGACTACGTTCAGAATGGCGGCCTTCTGATAATAGTCCTTGCTAGAAAGCCGATTACGCATCGGGCTATTGGCTCATATGAGGCGCTCTTCGAGAGACTTTCGCGGGAGCTTTTCCTTATAGATGGCGGAACGGCCTTTGAAGGGAATAGAGAAGCGTCAACTGAAGAAAGCGGCGGGATTATCATACTGGACTGGGACGTAGCCACCGGAAAGGAATCTATGAAACCGGTAGATATCGATTACATCCGAACCTTCCTGAAGGTCCGTTGAAGGAGTCAAGTATGTCTAGAATCGAGACTTTCGTTCTGGGAGATCCGGGAGACAGGCTCTTCTGTTTCTGCGAGCTGCCGCCCGAGGGTGAGAAGTTTCCCTTCGTCGTTATGCTCCATGGCTTCACCGGAGAGCATATCGCTTCCTCTTTCAAGTTCCCAAGACTGTCCAGAAGACTCGTGAATAGGGGCATAGCGACTGTCAGATTCGATTTTCGCGGTTCGGGCGACAGCGAAGGCGAGTTCTGCGATATGACTCCCCTTACGGAACTCTCAGACGCAATAGAAGTTCTCTCTTTCATAAAGCGAAGTAACTGGTTTTCGGGGAGACTGGGAATAGTCGGTTACAGTATGGGCGGACTCATAGCTTCTCTACTAGCAGGAAGAAGCGAAGGCATAGGAGCGCTTCTTCTGTGGTCTCCGCTTCTTGACAGCGGTGAGTTCTTCCGGAGGGAGGAGCTAAACTTCTCCGAAGGTGAGGAGTTCAAAGACGTTCTCGGTCTTAGACTCGGAAAGAGATTCCAGAGAGACGGGTTGAACGTTGATCCGTTGATGGAACTGAAGAAGCACAGTGGCCACTCTCTAATAGTTCACGGCTCCGATGACGAGGCCGTGCCCTTTGAACCGGTAAAGGCTTACGCTGCCGATCTATCCATAGACCTTCACGTGGTTGAAGGCGGCAATCACAAGTACCAGCGGCTTGACTGGATGGATGATCTTCTGAGTGTTTCAGAGCAGTTCCTCTGCAATGCTTTGTTGTAGCGGGTGGGACCCCACCCGCTCAGTTCTGGAGAAAGGCTTTCACTGTATCGAGGGCTCTTTCGACCAGGTGAAGCGAAGAGCTGAAGAGCAACTCAGTTCCATTTGAAGAAACCTGGACAAGCTCCGATCGCGAAAGCCTCGCAAGTCTCTCATAGAGCTCATGCCTGTGTATTCGACCGTTTTCAGCGACAAGATCATCGAGCCTCAGATCTCGTTTGAATAGACGCTTAAGTAGATATACCTCTTCAATATGCGATAGACAGGCCATTATCTCGAGCGGGTCGAGCTTGTTCGGAAGGAGAGCTCTCTTTGAAAGCCTGTCACAGCCAAGCAGTGAGATCACGGTATTCATCTCGTGTATGGTGACGTTTATATTCGAACCTCCAAGAAACCATGACAGGCACACTCTGAAATCGAGTTGTCCGAAAGCTGTCTCCGGATCGAGATCAAGTAATTCTCTAATAAAGGGTAGGCCGAATGATTCGTAGTTTTCTCTGAAATCTATCAGAAGCCAATCACAATACTCCTGGCTGAAGTGTTGCGATTCGACTTCGGCAAGTCCCTTGCTGGATGAATGGAGTAGTTCAATGTACGCTCTTTTGGCTCCTTCCTGGTCGGAAAGAAGGACCATTGCGCTGTATCTCTCCGAGTTGCTGACCTCAAGGTTACCGAACACATACTTCAGAGCTTCGCTTTCATCTTCTTCCATCATCTTTACGCGAAGGGCTTCGACTTCGTCCGTTTCTACGAAGTCCCTGCTGAAGAATCTCCTGAGGAGTCTTCCTGCGGAGATCCCTTCCACGCTCGCTATGAGATCCTCCGGCTCCCGTATCTCCTGGGAGAAGAGATACGGGAAGAACCTCAATCCGAAAAAACTCTCCCAGCTGAAGAGGCGTTCGTTCC
The DNA here is from genome assembly GCA_001603185.1 of Thermotogales bacterium Thermo_02. Taxonomy (GTDB): domain Bacteria; phylum Thermotogota; class Thermotogae; order Petrotogales; family Kosmotogaceae; genus Mesotoga. Next base: position 6,636 of record LVBU01000011.1, read on the forward strand.
AGCTGAAGAGTTCCGGGGATAGCGAGATTCTGGACTTGAGGACCCATCTTGAAAGCTCCTCTGAACAAGGGCCGTCGTGCTGGGCCATCTTCTCGTGATTATTGAGCCTGAAAAGCGCCAGGAGAAGATCGACTGCTCTTCTTCTCTCGACTATCGTCTTTCCGTTCAACTGGACTCCCCGAATAGCCGCTCAAGCGAAAGCGAGACTCTCTTCGAGAGGTCGGCCGGGTTTACGGAGAAGACTTCTCTGCCATTATCCGATAGACTGCTGATGATACCGTATCTTAGGAGTTGGGACAGGTAATCGGTGACCTCGACATTTGTCAGCCTTGCTGAAAGAGCGATTTCCGTCGTGCTCAGAGGCTCTTTCGAAAGCGCGCTCAGAATTCTAAGGTTTTTGTCGGACGAGAGTACCTCAAAGAGATCGACTACTGAAGCCGTCTTTTTCTTTGCAGGGTTGACTCTGTCGAGGTATTTGTGACCCACCACGAGAATTTCTTCGCCAAGTGACGGTATAAGCCCCTTTAGCATTATGATTTCGTAGAAGAAGGAGAGAGATATCGAAGTACTATGACCTTCCTTTCGGGACTCTTCGAGAAGGTTTCCGGTAAGCAAACCTGGAAGACCAACGCCCATCTCTTGAAGAAGCGTGGTCATTCGCTCCAACGAGGGTCTTATCTCTGTTTCAAGATCAAAAGGAAGCGTCCTGAAGATTCTCTCGTTGTACCATATGAGTAAATGCATTAGCTGTTTTCTCGCCTCTGCGGGATTGTCGCAGAGTTTCAGTAAAATAGCCTTCTGTTTTGTCGGCATCGCCATATTTTTTGATACATACTGGACGAGATCTACATCGCTCGTACTTGCCAGAGAGGGATCGAGGACGGAACTGCCTTCAGTATAGCCGTGACCAGAGCAGAGAAAGTTCACCGTGAGCTCCCTGTCGGTTAAGGAAGACAGATAGTCGATCAGTGATTCCGGCTCATCTAGCGATTGCGCTTTGATGTGGTTGGTTAGAAAGAGAGCGAAGAAAGACTCTCTGTCGAAAAAGGTCGAAAGCCTTTCCTTTATTCCCGAAGTCAGGGCTCTCCTGGTCTTCTCTACCCAGTCGGCGATCCTCTTATCGGGCCGCAGATTTAGACTTACCGGAAGCTTGTTGAATCGCTCCACTATCAGTTCGTTGTTCTGTAATCTGAAGAGAGAGGCGAGAAAGTCATAGCTCCTGCAATTGTGTATCTTGACCTCTACTGGTAACACTTTTGTACCTCCCGTTCGGAGAGTTGATTCGTTGACTATATGATTATACAGCAAACAACTTCACTGATAAAGAGCTCCGGTCGAAGAGGCCAGAATCATCTTGAAGGTTGGAAGATAGGGGACCAGGTGTTAAGTCCAGCTTAACAGGTAAGTCCGCTCACTTTTCGCCAGAAGATTTGCTCTTCCTGTGAGACTCTTCGCCATAAGATAAAGGTGAGAGAGAACTACGCCGAGATCTATCGAGATTACTTCCTCATAGATAAGAGGGATCTTCTTCCAGCCATGGATAGCTACTTCTTTTTCTCCAAGAATCTCAAAACTCCATGGTTGTCTATTAAAAGAAGAAGGCGCCATACGACCGCAATTGAGAATGCTCCGCATATTGTTGTTCAAAAAACCGGTCCTTCCAGATACGATCTCTTCAAGGGGCTTTCGATTTGCATCCCTGTATATGTACCGTGCGGCTCTCGCAGTGTCGCTTTTTCCGTTATTCTCATGAAAGCCAAGTACTATCATCGACAGATAGTTAGGTAGTCTAGTCCAGCTGGTGCTGAAGCCCTTGAGTGTTAGGTCTAGAACAATCTGTTCACCTTCAAAACCGTACTGGACAAGTCTCTCAGTTCTGAAGTCTTGCATTCTTGCCAGAATGATTCCCGAGGCCACAGGGAATTTCCCGGTGTAGTACCAGGAAAGGGCTTCCCAATCCATAAAGGGCTCCACCTGCTCAATAGAGTCTCTTACAAGCATACGACACTCTTCATCTAGTTCTCTGTCAGAAAAACTTCTCTCAGTTACTCTCAAATCTATAGCTCTTTCGATTTCGTCTCTACTATGCATAGAACCACTCCTTTACACTATTCTACACAAAACAGACAATAAAACTCAAGATTATTAGAGACACTATCCACCTACTGACGCTGTACCTACTCCTTAATGCAGTAAGTATAGTAACGCTTTTTGTTATTGCTGTCGAGTTTGGCTTTGAGCCCGTGCATTTCATTTTCAAAGCCCGGAAACTTGTTGTCAAAGTCTTCGGAGAAATTGAGATACTCGATTATCCTTTTCGCGTCCGGCGTGTACCTTTCTCCTGGCATTATTACAGGGATTCCCGGAGGATACGGCACCACCATAACGGCAGAAATCCGATTCAAGAGTTCGCGTATTCTCACAAGTTCGGTGTTGCCATTAATCATCTCCGAATAGGCCCTGGAAGGAAGCATGATCTGTTCGGGAGGCTGAGAGTAAACGTCCTTGAGAACCCTGCCGATTCTCGCCTTTCTCAAGTACTCGTGTATCTGATGAGAAAGCTCTTGAATAGTCATCTTCCCATATTTCTTGGGGTATTTTTTCACTATATCCGGGAATACATCGTCAAGTGGAGCGTCTTCATCGAAGAGTTTCTTGAACGTAAATAGTTCGGCAAGGAGAGTACCGGACTTTCCTTTTGTGAGGCCCAGAGAGAAAAGTATGAGGAAGGAATAATGACCGGATTTTTCTACCACTATACCCCGGTCTCTCAAGAATGTAGTGACTATCGTCGCGGGGATACCCCAGCTTCTCATTCTGCCCTGCTTAGTTATTCCAGGAGTCATTACAGTAACTTTTATTGGATCAAGCAGTGCATACTCATCGCCGAGTTTCCCGAAACCGTGCCAGTCTTCATCGGCTCTCAGATACCAGCACTCGGGATGACCCTTCAGTATCTGTTCATCGACATCCTCAATATCCGCTTCTTCTCTCCTGCCGCTTTCCATATCGATCTTCACCTTTGTGGGTTGCCATATCTCAAGCCACCAGCGCTTCTTTCGATCGGTCTCTTTTGCCTCAATTTCCTCCTTAAGGTGTTTCATCTTCTTTCTGAAGATTATCGCTTCCTGAATGATCTCGTCGATAAGAAAGTGGCCTGCGTTTCCCGCCATCATCTTTGTAGCCACGTCCAGAGAGGCGATTATCCCGTACTGCGGAGAGGTCGACATATGCATCATATAAGCTTCATTGAATTTCCCGTGGTCTATCTTCCTTCTTCCATCTCTTGTATGAATCATGGATCCCTGCGAAAAGGCAGCCAGAAGCTTGTGTGTCGAATGGGTCGCAAAGACTGCAGGAACTCTCTCGCGGTCTATATCCTGAGACATCCCGTATCTTCTAACATATAGCTCATGAAATTTTGCGTAAGCATACCAGGCTTCATCGAAAAGCACATAATCGACTACGCTCTCCAGTCTGTCCAGCACTGTCTTCGCATTGTAGCAAAGACCATCGTATGTTGAATTGGTGATTGCGGCAAGCTTCACTCGCGCGTTCTCTTTGTCGTCTACCAGAGGACTCGATTGGATCCTTTTTTCGATCTCATTTCTGTCGAATTCTTCTTCGTGAATCGGACCAATAATCCCGAGCGAGTTTCTGCTTGGTGTAAGGTATATAGGGACAGCTCCAGTCATTATTATCGCGTGCATTATTGATTTATGGCAATTTCTGTCAACCAGAACGATGTCTCCGGGAGTTACACAGGAGTGAAAGACGATTTTGTTGGAGGTGGAAGTCCCGTTAGTCACGAAGTAAGTCTCATCGGAACCAAAAACCTTGGCAGCAAACTTCTCGGAAGCGCCTATAGCTTCGGTGTGTTCGAGAAGAGAGCCGAGCTCTGGTGCCGAAACTGACAAATCGATCCTGAAGACATTTTCGCCAAGAAACCTGTGAAAGAGCTTGCCACTTGAAGACTTCAGGAAAGCCTCTCCTCCACTGTGCCCCGGAGTATGCCAGGAGTACTTGAATTCATCAACGTACCTGATTAACTCCTTCAGAAAAGGCGGAAGCAATTCTTCCATGTATCTCTCGATAGCCTCTTCGATTCTGCCCGCTATGAAGGAAGGATTATCTTCGAGCTTCCAGACGTAACCATCGATCTGGCTGACTATTTCGAGAGGAATCTCCTTTACCCTGAGCTTTTCTGTCATCAGAAAAAGAGGTATTAGAGCGTTCCTGCCACGGATGATTTCGATTATCTCTCCCGGTCCAAGAAAATCTTCATCGGGTTTGATCACTAGATCCCAGTCCAGAAGAATACAACTAATATTCGAGTGAGACATAAACTCTATCCTACAATCGTAGCCTGAGTAAGACTCGATAACAGCCAGTCCCCTCTTCTGAAGCTCCTTAACGATTTCCCTTGTAGCTCTTCCTCCAGTATTCTCAGATCTCAAATCGTCGTCAACAACAAGAATAGAAAAATCCTTGAACCACTCCATGTCGGCCTCCCCTTTTTAAGCCTTTCTGTAGGCCACAAACGATCCTTTCTTAACGCCAAGAAAACTAGCTATCACTTCACACTTGGCCATTAGAAGGAAGAACACTTCTCTTTCCGCTGAACTCAAACCTTCGAGGTTTCCCTGGCCTTTAGATATGACTATATTAGCTTCTGAGTAAACCCTGGTGAGTTCTTCACTCATTGATTTTTCCTGCGCGCCGGGAGCTTCAGCTCCAGAATCTACAAGAGTCGCGACTTCATCCAGGCCGATTTCCAGAGCCTCTTTCATTGTAATATCGTTTAGAGCGGGCTTACTCCGAACTGCAAAGTAAGTCTCTGGGACGGCCGCTATCTCCATTAAAAGCTTGTCTAGAACTGCCTCTCCACAATTGTCACCGATGATCAGCATGTCCGGAGTACTTCTTATTCTTGACACAAGAAGATCGAGATCATCAAGCGCGAACTGCTGAGACAAAGCTTGTTCGAGCGTTCTATCTATGTCTATCCTATGTCCAGGAGCAAAGTCGATAATGTTTCCTGCAACAGATAACTTAATGGCTGCCTTAAGAGGATCGGGAAGTCTCAACAATCTTTGCTTGAGTTGATCATAGATTTCAAGAAGAGCTTTGTTGGAAGCTTTTTTTATTTCTCTGAAGGGATCGGAACCTTTAAAAACTAACTCAAGCGACTCTCCAACATTTCTGCCGATGTCTATTGGAGTTTCGGAGTCCAGATCCATTTTAGCCATCTTCCTCAGGAACCCGCTCATGACAGTTATCTGTTCTTCACGTTCAATACTATTCTCATCCATGATCCTAAGCATGGCTTGCATATTGCATGGAACACATCTCAAATCAATCCTCATCTGATCACCTCAAAGCAAATTATAACCTCCACGATCAAATGATCCATTAACAGGAGAGGAAGATAATGATTGCTCGTTGTAGGATTGAAAGATACAGGATCTTCAGCACACATAAGCTACCCATGAACTGTCATCAGCTTGCCGAAAGTTTGATATTCTTTCACCTTCTTAGTGACGCACGAAAATCAGCAGCAGGATCCCGAACTCTGTACCGATTCTAGTAACTTAATCTTCCGAAGTGAGTTCAGATCATTCGATCATTTCTCTTGAGCTGATTCGTTGATAAGTAAGTCATGCCCAATAACTCCTTCAGATCTGTTGAACACTTCCCGTGCAAACCGGCGATCATTATTACTTTGCTTCTACCAACTCATATACTATTCTAGATCAAAACAGAACAATTCTAACGCGAATTGGAAGAACAAGCGAGCTATTAAGCATCCCAGTGCTTTTATTCACTCTGAAGCTTTCTATTCAACCATATCGAAGCTAGATGAGACTTCACACTTATCGTAATTAATTGACTGACTACGCAGGAATTAGTTATACTGTTAATGG
>LVBU01000187.1 GCA_001603185.1 Thermotogales bacterium Thermo_02
CCCAGAGGCTACTTGCCGTAAGATAAGAGAAAACTGCTACAAGAAGAAAAAGAAATATAATGATTCTTCTGGTCATTTGACCACCTCCTGTCAGAGAGATTCTACTGCGAGAAGGTGCAAAAGTTGTCTCATAGTGCAGTATCCTTTAGGCACTTGCTGAATCGCTTTGTAGATCCATAGAAAAATCCGCTTCAGCCATAATCTCTTGAGAGGACGAAGCGGATAGTGAGAATTCAATGAGTCTGTTGTGTTGAGTTAGAATCCGAAACCGTACTTCCCTACAAGGTGTAAGTGGGGAAAGAAAACTGTGTTTCTCATGATTTTGTCACCCAGGCTGAAGCCTACACTTACTATAGTGCTTCCCACCTCGAGACTGAAGTCACCTATTCTGTATCCGGCTTCAATGTGAGAAATCAACGGTAGATACTCGATTCTCTTAAACCTCAGCACACTCCTTAGCTCGGTCATTAACGTTGCTTTGAAGTACGCGGGAGGCAACGCCGGCGAGAAATCGTCCAGACCTATCTCGGTAAAGAGCCCGAATTGCGTCTGTTCTGGATCGAGAGTGTAGAACTCCGATTTCTTAAGCTCGATTCCAAAAACCGGAATATCTGCGATGATTCCGACAAGTGGACCTCCGAAAACCGGCCAGCCGGCCTGAATTCTGCCAAAGAACTGGAGGTCCATATCTTTGGTCTGCCGGTCTTGATTAAGAACGAACCCAAAGCCTACCGACAGCTTGGTAGTGGCAAGAGTCAATCCTGCAGTTAGCAGAATTAACAAGACAGCGATCCTTTTCACAAAACACCTCCTGAGAAACTCCTTAGGCTCTTGGCCTTCTGTTTGCTCCTTATAGTATTTTACCAAACAAGCAACTGTGCGTTTGGTTTACCCTAGTATCTAAGTCTTGCTGCAACTTCGGCCTCCAGAACACTCTCGTCTGCGATAACGATCTTTCCGTCGCCCTTCACTACGCTTCTGACAATCCACGCCCCTATGTTTCTCACTTCTCTACTGTCTTTTACAGCTCTGGTATAGACTAGCTCCTTTTCGAGAACATATCCTCTCTTTCTCACGAGAGGATTTATGAAGAGTGTGTCTATTCTTCTATCGTTTGCAGCCTTCGCAACATCATTCCATCCTTCTGAGTATCTGTCGCGATTGTCCCTTGCCTTTTCTAGCTGTTCTCTCAGTATCACCTTTTTTCTCTCTCTGGTTGCTCCTATACTCTCCTGAAGGAGTTTCTTCTCGGAGGGAATGTTCCTTTGAAGAAATATCGGACTGAACTCGGGAACCGTTACCCTCAGTTCCTTCTCCATCTTTTCTACGTATTCACTGAAAGATGAAGAGTAGAAGACCACAAGGAACTCGGCGTCTTTCTGCGACTTGATATCTTCCTTAAGGACTTTTGCTATATGCTGGATAAACTTTCTGCTTTCCTCCTCTTTCACTCTCTCTATCTTTTCGGAATCACTCCCGTGGTACATAGCTCCGGAAGTCGGTGAAGGTGAATAAGTCTCGAGATACTCCTGTTCTCTCTCCTTTATGAATTCATTTGGTAGAATTCTCTCTTGAGTGAGCTTCTCTCTTTCAAGCGTATAAATTCCCGCCTCTTCCCGCTTTAAAGAGACTACAACTGCATCCTGAGTGGTATTGGTTAACCAGACAATTTGATCGAGGTCAAATGTCTTTCCTATATACACTTCTCGTTCCGGACCTTTCGAAAGCGCAAGCAGAGCTGTTTCGCCTATTATTCCACGATCTCTTGAGCTTTCTCCAGCCATGAATTCCATGAAGACCGCGAAGCCTTTCCCGAGATCGGCCGTATTGCCCATCTTCCCCAGAACCGATTCTACGATTTTCTGATGGAGTTTACCCGGACCCAGAAGTCTTTCGTCAGACTTCAGAGCTTCAAGAAGATAAGATTTCACGTGCTTCTCAGCGTCGATACGACTTAAGCTTTCCATCGGGAAGTAAAGACTTAGGAGATATGTGTCTGATCGAATTTCCGTTTCTGAGTTTAGAAGTCTTTCCAGTTCTCTTTCCATCTGAGCTTTCTGAAGAATGCGTGGTGTGTTATTCATCGTATTTGCCTCCTCTGCAAAACTCGCGGATTTCGAAGAAGTGCCAAATAGTGCGCAAGATCTACCCCTTCATCTTCTTTGATCGATCTAGCGAATGAGTTGTTCAATGAAATGAGAGGGCGAGATGTTGCGGGAGTATAGAGAAGACTTCACTAGACTTCCGGAATAGGTTATCTTATTTGAGAAGGAGGTGTCGAACTTTTGAGAAGATTGATCTGGATAATCACTTTTCTGGCGATTGCTGGCCTTTCAATGGCAGTCGAGCTAAAAGTGGGTTTCGTATACGTGGGAACTATCGACGATGGCGGCTGGACAGAGATGCACGACAGAGGGCGTTTACATCTGGAAGAGACTTTTGGAAACAGTATAGAGACAAACTACATCGAAAGCATAACTGAAGGAGAACAAGACATAGAAATCCTTGAATCCTTCGCGGAGAGAGGCTACCGTCTGATCTTCAGCACAAGTTTCGGCTTCATGGACGATGTCATACAGGTAGCGTCTCTATTTTCGGATACAGTCTTTATGCACTGTTCCGGATACAAAACCGCACCGAATGTTGGAACGTATTTTGGAAGGATCTACGAGCCGGGTTATCTCACAGGACTCATAGCGGGTTCGATGACAAAAAGCGACATAATTGGCTATGTGGCGACCTTCAACATACCGGAGGTAATAAGAGGAATCAACGCTTTCGCACTTGGAGTTGAGAAGGCAAATCCAGGCGCACGTGTGCACGTAATATGGACAAGAACCTGGTTTGATCCCTCTCTGGAAAGAGAGGCAGCCGTTGCTCTTCTCGATCTTGGAGCCGATGTGATTGCACAGAGTCAAGACTCTCCTGCGGCTATTCAGGCAGCTGGAGAGAGGGGGGCCTATGCCATAGGTTACAACAGCGATATGAGAGCATTCAACCCCGATACTTACCTTGCCTCGCCTGTCTGGAACTGGGGGCCTTTCTACGAAAGAGTTGTAAATGAAGTTATGAACGGGACGTGGAAGAGTTATCAGTACTGGGGTGGCACCGCCGAAGGAACCGTAGAGATAGTCATGAGCGAGCTAGTTCCTGCCGAGATAAGGGCCAGAGTTCTAAAGGAGAGAGAGATGATAATCAAAGATGATCTGCATCCCTTCGAGGGTCCTCTATATGATCAGAAGGGAACTTTGAGATATGATTCTGGAGAGATTCCAGATGACTCCGCACTTCTCTCTATGGACTGGTTCGTGAGAAACGTCGTGGGTAACCCATAAAAAAGCGGAGCCGAGGCTCCGCTTTTCGAGTGCGCTATACTTTTCTTAATGGGACGTAGATGTCGACGACCATCTTACCTTCGACTTCGCTTTTCACGTCAGTTGGATATAGCTCGAAGCAAGGTCTGTCATCTGGGACAAATCCGCTCTGAGGCAGCCACTGTCCATAGACCCAGCCCCAGGCATCTGCATATTCGGTTGAATCGAGCTCGAATCGTGCTGCAACGTACTCTCCGGCTGGAATCGTAAGCTTTCCGATATCTCCGTCAACCTCAGTGTCTTCTGGAGCGGTTACGCAGACACTCATTCTCAGCTTATCTTCTTCAGTCACATCGGGACTGTCATGATAGATAACCAGATACTGCGTTTGCGGTCGGTTAAGAAGGTTTCTTGGTCCCGCCCACGCGCAGAGCTTATCGAACAGCGTTTGAAACAAATCTTCATTACCCGCATAGGGTCCAACATAACGCACATAAGCAACTGTTGTTTCTGGAAGGTTCTTGATCGAAACGTCCTTGCTCGCTTTTCCCATATACATCCTCCTTTTGAAGATCTCAATACCAAGATTGTAGAGGGATGCGGGAGGAAAAACAGTTCTTCCGTTGCTTTGTGCATGATCTGAATTGCCTTCGTCTTGACCTGGATTGCTTTGCTCTCTCTGCACGAGTTTTTTCCTCTTCCACTCTTGAGGACTCAACTGAAACTTGCTTTTGAAACTTCGACTGAATGAGGAAGAGCTGGAAAAACCACAGTCAAGGGCAATCTCCGTTATCGACTTTCCGGGCTGATTTACGAGAATCGCAGCAGCCCTTTCCAGTCGTAGTCGCCAGATAAACTGAGATAGTGTCTCGCCCATGAATACAGTGAAGATTCTGTGAAAATGAAATCGCGAGAAACTCGCTACATTTGAGAGCTCTTCAAGAGTCATGGGGTTGGAAAGGTTGTTCTCAATGTAGTCGAGAACGGCGTTTATTCTAGAGACATACGTTTCGTACAGATCCTTATCGGTAAACTTCTCGTCCATCTCTCACCCGTATTTTTCCGGAAAGCCTGCCGGGATTGAATAAGTCACAGCTATCTAGGGGCCTGTTTTTTCAAGTTTCTCTGGAATCATATCATACGAGATATCGACTCTGATAGAGAATAACTTTCAGTATGGGTTTTCATATTGACTTTTCTCACAACCTTTTCCATTTTTGGCACGAATTTGCATAGTATTATTTGTGGAGAAATTCCACCCCTTATCTCTCAAGAATAGCGGTTATCGAAAGATAACCGCCTTTTTTTGAAGCTCTCGGAGAAGTATGGGGATTGCTTCCTAACGGTTTTCCGAGAGTTTATAATTGATCTGTCCCGATTCCTAAAACACTAGAGGACGGTGAAAAGGAATGAGATCAAATTACGGTTCGAATGGTTTTGAAGGTCAATGGCTACCCGACAGGAAGCTCCAGTATCGGAAGAGACCGACTGAGAGCTGGCAGGCAATGCCTCTCGGAACAGGCCAGACAGGTGTCGTCGTCTGGGCCGAAAGTCTTCTCAATCTACAGTTTACTAGAAATGACTCCTGGGGACCGGCCGCCGACCTGAGATCACTGCTTAGGCTTAGGATTGAATTCAGAGCAGACAGAGTTAGGGAAATCGATTTCACTCAGACTCTCGATCTCTCAACCGGTAGAATCTCACTGCTATACACTACTGAAGACGGGAAGATAGAGATAGAAGTCTTTGCCCACAGGATTGAAGACGTCTTCGAGATAATCATAAATGACCTTAGGAGCGAAACCGTCGGAATTACCGTTATTCCCGAATACTGGAGAAGCGAAGTGAATCCGCTAGTAAGGGAAGGAGTTCTGTACTTCGTTGAAGAGAACAGGATTTCGGTTTTCAATGATCTAAATAGGGAGAGTGGAATCAGGTCAACGGAAGACCCTCTCAAAGGGATCTCTTATGGCAGTGCGGTTCTACTGGAAGATGGCGAAGTTCCAGATAGATTGTGTCCCTCTTACGTTTCTCAAAAATCCAGAAGGCACAGGATAATTGTCTCCTGCAAGACCGTTAGAGGGGAGAGTTCCGAGCTCTTAAACGTTCTTGAGAGTTCAATTAAGAAGGCCCTTTCCCATTCAACCGAAGAAATGACGCTTAGAGACGAGGCTTTCTGGAAGAGCTTCTGGGAGAAAAGCTACATAGAACTGGCGCCAGATTCATCTCTTCAACCGGTGAGAGCGACCTGGTATCTAAACAGATTCTTCGCGGCCTGTTCGATGCACGGGAAGTTTGCTCCAAAATTCAACGGATCTGTCTTTCTTTATGAGTACGACAGACGCTACTGGGGCGGAGCTTACTGGTTTCAAAACACACGATTGATGTACTGGCCATTGTTCAAGAGCGGTGATCAAGAATTGATCGTGCCATTTTTCGAGATGTATTTCAAAGCTCTGGACAATGTGAGAGAGCGAGTAAGAAGAGTATATGGCCATACGGGTGCAATCTTTCTTGAGACGATGCACTTCTGGGGAGCTGCAAGGGCTGAGGATGCAAGAAATGGAGAGATAGTGAACGACTACATAAGAAGTTACTTCGGGGGTTCTCTTGAACTGATAAAGATGATGATCACTTTCTACGACTATTCCGGAGACTCTGCATTCGCTTCGCGTATGCTCGAACTCGCGTGGGAGGTCATCCAGTTCTTTTTTCAACACTTTCCGATCGCGAACGGAAAACTATATCTCTCCAACTCTGCGGCTCTTGAGACCTGGTGGGATGCCGATAATCCTGCCGATCAGATAGCCGGGCTCAGGAGCTTGCTTCCCGATCTAAAGAGAATTTCGCAAAAGCTCGGTTATGAAGAATTCGCGATGGCTTTCGAGGTCGCCTTGAAAAGCGTTCCCGAACTACCCAGGGGGAAACTTATATACTGCAAAGGGCAAGTGCGTATTGAAGCTGAGGGCAAAGACTTCGTTCCAGCTGAAAGAATAAACCACGTTTCGAAAGAGAACTACGAAGATCCTGAGCTCTACGCTGTATGGCCGTACGGACTTCTTGGAAAGGGTCTGCCGGAATATGGACACGCATTGAGGACCTTCAACGAGCGTATTCACAAAGAACCTAAGTATGGCTGGTCACAGACTGCAATCTGGGCGGCGAGGTTGGGTCTTGCCGCAGAAGCCAGAAAACTAGTTCTCGATCAATTCGCTTTCAGCGCAAACCTGCCCGGTGGGATGATGACCTCCCCGGGTTACTGCCTTGGAGGGCTTTCGGAAGTGACTGACTGCGGCTACTTCGACGCCTCCGGTGCCATAGCAATTGCCCTGCAGGAAATGTTACTACAGGAACATACAGGCAGAGTCTTGACGCTACCGGCCTGGCCCGATGAAGAGCCGGTCGCCTTCAAGCTTCTGCTTCCGGAAAGGGTTGTGGAGTACGAACATAGAAAACCGTAGATCATAATTCGATATTCGCAACTACTTCTAAGAGATGATTTTGGGAGGTCGGGCTTATGTCGGAAGGTTACCTGAAATATGATTTTAGCACTTTGAAAGTATCTCACGAGGCTGCACTCGAGTACGAGAGAAAAGGAGAGAAGCTCCTGGAGAGATTAAACCAGCTCATGACTGAGAGGGAGGACATCGGAGACCTTCTCGGAATGACTCCGCAATATGTAATGCTTGACAACAACTCCAACCACTTGAGATTCATAACTAACGTTCTTAAGCTCAATGACTACGAACTTCCGGCGAAGACTCTGCCATGGGTCTACAAGACATACCTCTCCCGGGGGTTCTCGCCACACTTCTTCCCTGAAGTGCTGAAGGGCTGGATGGAAGCAATTTTGGAAATCCTGTATCCTGAAACTGCGCAAGAGATACTATCAGTTTACAGGGCGATGCTGGAGTTCCACGAATTCACTCTTAGTCGTTCTGAAGGTGCGCTGATCCAGATGGAAGTTGATGAAGAGTGGAGACCGGTAGAAAAGAAGGCTGTGTTCTCCCTGCTTAAGGGTGATTATAAAGAGCTTCTGGATATAGCAAGAGAAGTGATAAAAGACGAGAACACACTAAAAGAGTTCTACATAAAAGTGGTTCAACCGGCGATGTATGAAATCGGAATACTCTGGCAGACCGGTGAAATATCGGTTGCAGAGGAACACCTTGCGACTTCGATGATGAACAGACTCATGGCCAGTACATACGACATGATAACAACAATCGCCGCTCATCCAAGAAGGAAGGCCGTTGTTCTCAGCTCCCAGAATGAGTACCATGAACTAGGCGCTAGAATAGTCGCAGATTTCCTGGAGTTGAAGGGCTGGAACGTCAGTTTTCTGGGTGTCAACACGCCGGTCTCCGAGGTACTGAAGCTTCTTGAGAAGACTACACCGTTTCTGCTGGCAGTGTCCGTAACTATGTCCTTCAATCTGGACTCCGCCAAGAAACTGATTCAATCTATTAAATCTAGCCGCAACCTCTCCGGTATGAGAATAATGGTTGGAGGCCTTGTGTTCAACGAGTCTCAAGATCTGTGGCAGAGAATTGGAGCGGACGGAACCGCGAACAATGCTCTTGAAGCGGTGCATCTCGCAGAAAAATGGTGGAACGAACGTGGATAGGTTGAAAAACCTACTCTTGAAACATGTGGACAACTTTCTGAATAACCTTGCAAGCTTTTCGGATGCAGTTATCATCTTGTTCGATTCCAGTGGCAAGATCATTGATTACACCCGTTCACTGGAAAGACTTATCGGTACTGAAGAGAGTCTCGCGGGAAGAAACCTGCGAGAATTCGTAGTAGATAACGCTGTTGAAAAGCTTGTCGTTACGGAGGACTCAAAGGTCAAGATCGGACTTGCAGACAATACATCCGTTATTCATCTTGTAACCGGGTTCGTAATGAAGATAGACGATGAATATAGAATCCTGTTCGGAGAGAAGATAGGTCTGACTGCCGGTAATATGCTGGAGAGTATGTCAAAAATAACCGATGAACTCGTCGACCTATCAAGAGAACTCTCAAAGAAGAACAGAGAACTGCAGAGGGCGAATACAGAGATCGAGAGACTCATGAACTGTGATCCCCTTACCGGTCTGGCGAACAGAAGGGAGTTCATGAGAAAACTCGATGAGGCTATTTCGGATTACTCTTCAAGCGGCATTCCACTTTCGATAATCATGGCCGATATAGACAATTTTAAGAAGATAAACGACTCGAAAGGCCATCCCGAGGGCGATAAGGTCTTGAAGCTCTTCTCCGAAATCCTCCAGAGTGTCACTTCTCCACGCAGAACAGTTGTAAGGTATGGCGGAGAAGAGTTTATAGTGATGCTCCCAGATCTTGCCGGCGCCGAGGCCGCGCAGATTGCTGAAGATATAAGAGAGACGCTTGAATGTGCTTCTAGAAAGGCCCTTGGATTCTCGGTTACTGCAAGTTTCGGCGTCACCTCTTTTGAATCCGGCGACACCAAGTCAACGCTCTTGAAGAGAGTTGACGACGCCCTTTATAGTGCAAAGAAAGGAGGAAAGAATCTCGTGAAGACAGTTTAGAGTTCTTTGCACAGGAAGGGTCCACTATATGAGGTAAAATTCGCCCTTCTAAACCAATCCTTCAACTATACTGGCTTCGAGCGCTTCGACTACATCACTGTCATAGGTCGTGCCCGACTGGAATTTTATCTCTGTCAACGCCTGACGACACGTCATAGCATCCCTGTAGGGTCTCTTGGAAGTCATAGCGTCAAAGGAATCGGCAACGGCTACTATTCTCGATTCAATAGATATGTCTTCACCGGTAATCCCATCCGGATAGCCTGAACCGTCGAGTCTTTCGTGGTGGTGTCTTATTATGTCATATGTATCTTCAAGAAAAGTGTTTTTTACCATCTCGCTCCCAACTACGGGGTGTGTCTTTATCTGTTCGAACTCGGTCGCGGTGAGAGTTGATGGTTTCTTGAGTACTTCGTCAGGGATTTCAATTTTGCCTATATCGTGGAATAGAGCTCCCAGCAATAGCCTCTCCATGTTCCTTGAGGGCAAATTCAGCTTCTTTCCTATTGCGTGTGAGATATCTCTTACTCTCTTCCCGTGGCCGTGCGTGTAAGCATCCTTCTCCTCAACTCTTTGAAGTATGTCCTTGAGGACCAATATATCCTGGCTCAAATACTCAAATAGTGCTCTAGAAGATACATACAGCAGTTTTGTGTGGGAATTAGGTCTCAGTTCAACGGGAGCGCTGAGATTATAAGAGTAAAAATAATCACCGGGTCTGAGAAGGATTTCATTTCCATCGTTAGTGCAGGCAATTTCCCCCTCAAGGACATAAAAGAATTCAAGAAGATCACCGTCCCTGGAGGGTTCAAGAAAGGATATAGACCCTTCTTTGATCTCCTGAATCAGAATCTCTACGCCGTCCCCATGACCAAGAAGCGAAAGAGCCCCGCTCTTCTGGACTACTCTCTCAATGGACTCTCCTGACTTCCTAATGTAAAAGCCTGACATCTTCTCCCCCATAAACAAAGGCCATAGCACAACAATGCAATAATCAAGTTTAGCATATTGAACGGTTAGAGACACTGCTGCTTCTAAAAAAACGACCGCAGTGGCCTTCTGCGGTCATAGAAATATGCAAGAGCATTGCTTTTCAGTCATCGATTATTCTTATGGGATCGATAAGGAAGATTTTATCCCCGAGCTTCACAGGTACATAGTAACATATAGCCTTGAAACCGAGCTCTTCAATCCTGCGAATCGTTGCCGCCGACACTCTAAAAGCTGCCTCGGCAAGCGAATTACCCAAAGAGTTGATTACATTCACATAATTACTCTTCAGAGTTTCCAGTAGCTTTGAATCACCTTCAGCCTTTTCGAAGAGTCTATCAAAATTCTCCGTTATTCTGACCGCTGTCTCCACGGTACCGGTTATCATAGACTCTACGAGCGCATTTGTTCTGTCTGCCATAGCACGTGCTTGATCGATATCTGAAGCTACTGCCGCAACGCTTAACAGAACTAGAAGAAGAGATATGATAATAACGATTCGAGTGCGCACAGAAGACACCCCCTTATCTCATTTAATTCGAATGAATAAATCATATCATATAATACTTATATTTCAAATAATGTTTTATTCTTTTGATTTATTTTCTCTCTGATTTTCATTTGCTTCTCAGATACTGCATTGC
>LVBU01000188.1 GCA_001603185.1 Thermotogales bacterium Thermo_02
GTAAGGAGGTAGGCTATATACTAGCCTACACGGGGCTGGAGAAATCCAGCTCCTTACCACTATGTGAAAGGAGGCAGGCGGCTTCCTCCCCACAGCTAAAGGAGTGGGGCACCGCCGATTAATACGATGATGGATTTGGCAGATATAAGACATAAACTGCACATGATACCCGAACTCTCTTTCAGAGAATACAAGACACAGGCCTTCATTGAGGGATTGCTGGACAGTCTTGGAGTCCCTTACGAAGAGGTTGCCGGAACCGGCATACTTGCCAGGTGGGAGTTTGGCGATGGACCTTTTAGACTCTTCAGAGCCGACATGGACGCTCTACCGGTCGTTGAAGACACTGGATGGGAGTTCAGTTCTGGTCATGAGGGAATAATGCATGCATGTGGTCACGACGTACATATGACAGTATTGATAGGCCTTATCGAACGGGTCATCCTGCACAGGGCAAAGGAGAATCTTCTCTTTCTCTTTCAGCCCGCGGAGGAGGCGGGAGGGGGTGCTGAAAGGTGTATGGAATCTCTGGAACGCTTCAGTATTCATGAAGCTTGGGCCCTTCACGTGAACGATGAGTATCCCGAAGGCTCTGTGAGTTCGAGACCGGGTGTGCTGTTCGCCTCGGCATACGAAGTCGATTGCATTTTCGAAGGAAGATCTGCCCACGTAGCCTTTTACAAACAAGGCCTGGACGCGGTAGAGGGAGCGACTGACTTTCTTAGAGAGGTCTACCGGTCTCCTCGTGAAGATACCGTACTAAGATTTGGAATGATAAGCGGCGGACGTGTAAGAAATGTAGTTCCCGATTCATGTGTTCTCTATGGGACTATAAGGACGCCCGATTATAGACTCTCGGAAAGCGCTGTTGAAGAGCTTGCAGATATTGGGAATGAAATTGCCTCAAATCGTGGTCTGATTTACAGTCAGACCGTAGGTTCCAGATATCCGCAGCTCAACGTCAATGAGGAACTCTACGAGAAATTGAGACACCTTGTTGAGGTAAATACCGTAGAGATGAAGTATGTCGGTGAAGACTTCTCCTTTATAGCTCTCAAGTATCCTTCTCTACTCTTCTGGCTAGGCACAGGAAGAGAAGACCCCAAAGGCCTTCACAACTCTCAGTTTTTACCGGCAGATTCAGTAATTGAGAAGGGTGTGGACGTCTTCTGGAGGATCGTTACCGGATAATTCTCAGATCGTAAGGTTCTTCTGATCCAAAGGTCGCTTTGAAAGATCTATTCCCGTATATTGGATTCGGTTTCACATCCTGAGCTGTCATGAAGATTGCACCTGTGAGTTCCGTGGCTTCAAAAGAGTCGTCTCCAACCTTCTCAAAGAGAAAGACGGGTGTATCCTGAATGCCTCTGAAGACTGGCATAACTGCCCTGGAATGTGGTCTCATCTGTAAGAAGAGCTCCTTATTCATACCTTCAAAAGCTACCATTGATATGATCGCATCATACGGCGCTTCGTCTGGATAGCCATACCGACCGTCGCCAACAAGAATCCTGGCGTTTTCTATACCGTAAAGCGAAGTATTCCTTCTCGCTCTCTCGGCGATAGCGGAGTCGATCTCAAAGGAGATAATTCTTCCAGATCCGGCCATCCTAGAAATAAGACATGCACAAAAACCTGTACCCGTTCCGATTTCCAGGACTGCTGAATCTTCCGCAATGTCCAAACTCTCAATCATAGAGATCAGAAGAGACGGCTGAGTTGAGGTAGAAATAACCTGTCCGCCTCGCGAAAGACTTGCTAAAGCTCTATCATGATATGCCATTTTCTGCAAATCTATTTCAATGAAATGTTTTCGGTCAATATGCCCGAGTGCTTCGATAAGTCTCTCATCGTGCAAGTAACCAAGTGAGATGAGTCTATTCACCATTTCTTTCATGGAAGTGCTCATACAGGTTTACTCCTCAAAAAAACAGATACTTAATAGCATTAATGACTACCACAGCGACTAAAATCCACTTCACAAAGGCACTCCCCTTCTTAACCGATAATCTGGCGGCCATGAAGGCACCACTCATGTTTCCAATAGCGAGCGACAATCCAGGGAGTAATTCTATCATGCCTCTGGAAGCGAATATCGAAACTGAGAAAAGCGTATAAGTCAGAACGATAATTATCTTGGTCGCGTTCGTCTTCACGAGGTCATAACCGAATACATACGTTATCGCCGCTATAAGGAAAAAGCCAACACCAGCCTGAAGAAATCCACCATAGAAACCTACCGCTGCGAAGATCATGGCAGTTACCGGCAGAGAAGCGGAATGAGAAACTTTTCTTCTCGGTATGAATAGAGTCGAAAAGACTACAAGCAGTAATACTATCGCTATCACTCTATCCAGGGTCTCTCTTGGTATTGTGGTTACGAATAGTGATCCAAGAATAGAACCGACACTTGCGAAGAATATGGCTGGAAGTATTGATCTGTCAGGTTTCACTCCGCTGGAAATGAAGGTCCTTACTCCAACAGCATTCTGGAGTAGTATTGCTATTCGATTTGTACCGTTTGCAATTGGTGCGGGCAATCCAATCCACATCAACACAGGAAGAGTAATCATAGACCCGCCTCCTCCAATCACATTCATAAATCCAGCTACCAGACCTGCAAAGTATATTACCATGAACTGAATAGGCGACAAAAAGACCTCCGAAGAAACTCGCGGATTAAATCCGCGAGTTTTTATTCGAGTTCCATCTTGTTAATCAGACTCTTCAGAGCCGTCATTAGAAGCCTGTACTCATCCATTTTCAGGTCCAGGTTGCCTGCCAACTCAAGAGGAACACTCAAGGCCTCCTCTCGCATATTCAGTCCCTTTTCTGTCAAACTTATTAAGACCTGTCTTTCATCTTCAGTAGATCTCTCTCTTGATAGTATTTCCAGTCTCTCCATTCTTTTCAACAATGGAGTGAGAGTACCTGAATCGAGGAACAACTTCTCTCCAAGATCCTTTACATTCATCGGGCCGTGTTCCCAGAGAACTAGCAGAACAAGATACTGAGGATACGTAATATTGAATCTGGATAGAATCGGTCTGTACATTCTTGTTATACCTCTCGCACTTGAGTACAACGCAAAGCAAAGCTGATTGTCCAGTTTCAGCAATTCATCTCCTTGAGGGAGCTTTGAGTCAACATTCATCGTAACGCCTCCTCAATGGCCGGTATCAATGTCTCCGGATCTTCTTTCGGATCAAAACGCGCGATTATCTCGCCCTGTCTACTAATCAGAAACTTCGCGAAATTCCATTTAATCTTACCGGCGAACTCCTCTTTTCCTCCGCCTGAAGTCAGGAATTCATAAAGAGGGTGTATGTCTTTGCCTTTTACGTGGATTTTGGAGAACATCGGAAAGTTTACACCGAACTTGACCGTGCAGAATTCCTTTATCTCTTCATCGTTTCCGGGTTCCTGCCTAAGAAAATCGTTGGCGGGAAATCCTAGAACCACAAAGCCTCTGTCCTTGTAATTATCGTAAAGTCGCTGAAGACCGTCATACTGTGGTGTAAAACCACATTTGCTCGCCGTATTGACTATCAAAAGAACTTTATCTTTGTATTCAGAAAGTGACCTGTTCCATCCCTCTATTGATACCACATCGAAATCATAGACACTCATTACAAACACCTCCAGTTTATTGTGTACAATACTGTCGCTATAAATACTATAGCACAATTATCTAGTTTTTCAAAGGGAGGGTTTACGGCATTTAGGGATCGGGCGGTGTATTTCGTTGATTCGGAGTGAAGTAATTGCAGAAAGAGTTGAAAGGGCACTGATAAAGGCAAACACAGAAATGAACCCGGAGATTCTGTCTCTTCTCGAAAGTTACGAAGGCCCATTTTCAGATACTCTGAAGGAAAACGCCAGCATCGCCAGGAAAACGGGCCTCCCTATCTGTCAGGACACCGGTTTCGTAGAGTTTTTCATATTTCTAGGCAACGAAGTCCGGCTCGAAGAACCTGTCGACAGAATTCTGGATTCGGTCGTCAGAAAAGTATACAGTGAAAGACCTTACAGATATTCTATGGTTCGTGATCCGCTTTTTGAAAGAGAGAACACTGGAGACAACACTCCCTCCATCTGTCATATTTCTCCCGTCATCGGCAGAACCTTAGAAATAAGGTTTCTGGTGAAAGGCGGCGGAAGCGAAAATCTGTCAAGGCTTTTTATGCTTAGTCCGACCGCTACTCCGGACGAAATTGCCGAGACAATCGTTAACTCCATTAGAGAAGGGGTAGCTAGAGGCTGCCCCCCATTGAAGATCGGTATAGGTATTGGCGGTAGTTCGGAAAAGGCTATGCTGCTGGCAAAGTTCGCTCTGACCAGAGAGTTTGGAGAGCGTAATGAGAGAGATAGCTATGCAGCATTGGAAGAAAGAATACTCAGAGAAGTAAACGATTTGAAGTTCGGATATCAGGGTCTGGGCAAAGGAATAACCGCATACTCGGTTCATATTGAGACGTTTCCCACACATATTGCGGTACTCCCTGTTGGTTTGGCCGTTGATTGCTATATTTCTCGAAGGGGGCGAGTCACGATTGAAGGTTGAAGATCTCTGCGCAGGCGATGAATTGATATATTGTGGAGAACTCATCATAATGAGAGACGCTGCTCAAAAACGTCTTTGTGAAGCTCTTGATAAAGGCAACGTCCTGCCGGTTAGTCTGAAAGACAAGGTGATCTTCTATGCCGGTTCGGCAAAACCGACTGAAGGTAGTTTCGGAGATATAGGACCCACGACGTCGGCTAGAATGGATCCGTTTCTCGAAATGCTTTATAGACTGGGCGTCAAGGCGACTATTGGCAAAGGAAAGCGCGGAAGACTTGCAGTTGATCTCTGTAGAGAATACAGAAGAGCTTATCTTCTAGCTCCGAGCGGTGCTGCCGCCGCTCTGGCCGAAAGAGTCGTTTCTCTCGAACCGATTGCTTACGAGGATCTTGGAACTGAAGCCATATTTCTGGCAGAGGTTAAAGAATTCCCTTTGTATGTCGCGATAGACGTTTCCGGAAGCAACGTCTTTGATCTCCATATCGATAGAGGGTGATTATCATGAACGAAAAGGCATTGAGTCTTCACAAGGAACTCAGAGGAAAGCTGGAAGTCAGAAGCCGAGTGAAGGTAGACAGTATGCAGGCAATGTCGCTTGCCTATACTCCTGGCGTCGCAGATGTCTGCAGAGCAATCGAAGATAACAAGAACTTGTATTTGACTACACTAACAAATGGAACTACGTTGCCGTAGTCTCCGACGGCACAGCGGTATGGGGCCTTGGAGACATAGGGCCCGAAGCTGGAATGCCTGTAATGGAAGGCAAAGCAGTTCTGTTCAAGGAGTTTGGAAACGTAGACGCCTTTCCACTGTGCATAAACATCCACGAGCCCGACGAAATAATCAGATTTGTGGAAGCTATCGCCCCCACATTTGGAGGCGTGAACCTTGAAGACATCTCCTCACCAAAGTGTTTCTACATTGAACAGGAGCTACGGCGAAGACTTGATATTCCTGTATTTCACGACGATCAACACGGAGCAGCAATCGTAGCAATTGCCGCTCTCAGAAACGCTCTTAAGATAGTCAACAAAAAGATGGAGAATCTGAAAGTCGCTGTCGTCGGAACAGGCGCAGCCGGTGGCGCTACTATTAAGATGTTCCTGGCTGCAGGAGTGAGAAATATCGTTGCGGTAGACAGGTATGGAATTCTAAACAAAGATGATCCACAGACACTTCTCAATGAGTTCCATAGAGAGATCGTGAATGAGATTAACCCGGAAAATATCTGCGGAGATCTGGCCAGTGCACTTGTGGGGGCCGACCTCTTTGTTGGAACCTCAGTTGGAGGTCTCGTGACTCCTCAGATGATAAGATCAATGGCTTCGAATCCAATCGTGTTTGCACTTGCCAATCCAGTACCCGAGATCATGCCCGATCTTGCCAGAGAGACCGGTGCGTCCATTGTTGCAACAGGTAGATCGGATTTCCCAAATCAGATAAACAATGTTCTGGCCTTTCCGGGAATCTTCAGAGGAGCACTGGATGTGAGATCTAGAGATATAAACGAAGCTATGAAACTAGCGGCAACAGCTGCATTGGCTTATGCAGTCGATGAAAACTCGCTATCTCCCGACTACATTCTGCCAAGGGCATTTGAGTCCGGAATAGCTAAGAGGTTTGCGATAGAAGTTGCCCGGGCTGCAGTCACATCGGGCTCGGCAAGCTTGCAAACCTCTCTGGAGGAACTTGAGGAAATTATTGACAGAGGCTTCCAGTCTCTGTCTTAACCACAGTCCAAGTTCTGTAATAGCT
>LVBU01000189.1 GCA_001603185.1 Thermotogales bacterium Thermo_02
AAAACACTTGCAGTATTATTGCTTGTTATAGTTTCAGTGGCTTCTCTGGCCCTTGTCAACATAGGTTACGAGAGCCCGATAGTAAATGTTGTCGAGGCAGCAGGACCGGCCGTAGTTAAGGTTGATGTGGAGGCCACGAGAAGTTTTGCACCAAATGATTTTCTTGGATTCGAGGAGTTCTTCAGACGTTTCTTTGGAGAGATTCCGGAGCAGGATCGGCGCGTTTCAGGCATCGGTTCAGGTTTTATATTCAACAAAGAGGGATATATATTTACGAATCAGCATGTGGTTGCAGGAGCCGACAAAATCACCGTTACTCTTCTTGACGGAACAGTTTTTCCAGCCAAGTACATTGGTGGAGACGCAGATCTCGATATTGCCGTTATCAAGATCGATCCCGCTGGCAGAGATATTCCTATAGTCGAACTGGGTGATTCTGATTCCCTGAGAGTCGGAGAATGGGCAATTGCGATAGGCAATCCTCTGGGCTTGAAACACACAGTCACTGTTGGTGTTATAAGCGCAGTGGGTAGGCAGATACCTAAGCCTGACGGCAGGAGTGTCTACTCGAATCTAATCCAGACGGACGCCGCCATAAATCCTGGAAACAGTGGCGGTCCGCTTTTGAACATCCATGGCCAGGTGATCGGCATAAATACAGCGATAATCGCACCGGAAGTTGGTACGACTCTGGGATTTGCAATTCCTGTGAACGTTGCACTCAGATTCGTGGACTCGATAATAGCTACAGGTTCTATCCAGAGAGCTTACCTTGGAGTTTATATGGATACTGTTACAGAGTCTATCGCCAGATCCCTTGGACTTAAGGTAAACAGAGGCGCCCTGATAATGGATGTGGTCTCTGGATCTGCGGCCGACAAGGCTGGGATAAAACCGCAGGACGTTATAGTAGGATTCCAGAATCTCGAGATAAGTAATTCTTCGGAGTTGAGAGCAGCTATACTCAATTATCCTGCCGGATCAGAAGTTGCGATAACTGTAGATAGGTTTGGAGAGAGAATCCAGCTTAAGGCTACTCTTGGTTCGCTACAACAACAGGTGGCCATACCTCAGGAAGAAGTCCCAAAAGAATCCGCCAGTCCATCGCTTGGACTAACCGTTTCGAACATCACAGACTCCGAAAGGGAAAAGTTGGGTCTTTCGAGCGATCTGATGGGAGTCATTGTAAAAAATGTTGAAGTCGACGGAATAGCCTATAGACTTGGTCTGAGTAGAGATGACGTGATCACCAGAATAAGCGTTAATGGTAATCAGCAGCCCGTTGAAAGTGTTTTGGACTTTGAGAAGTCGATTGAAGAGCTCAAGAAAGGCGATTATGTAGCGTTTTTCATATATCGTGACGGAGTGAGATTCGTCGCGTCGTTCCAGCACTGAAAACGGAAACGCCGCCACTCTTTGAAGTGGCGGCCTACCCCCTTTGGACCCCTGTGCGCTATTACTCAAGAGATATTATAGCACAGGGGCTTTTCTTTCCAAAGCTACTTGAGTCTTGCCAGAAGAAGTACGGCACTGGCGACAGTCTTTTCTTCAACTAGGGCCTTGGCGCTTACTTTGACGACTCCGAGTTTTTCCTGAATAACTCTTACAGAGTAATGCAATCTGCATGGTGGTCTCACCTGTGATCTAAATCTTGCCTTCTCGATACCGGCAAAGAGTGGCGTCGAACCAGGTGTTAACAGCAGTATTCCAGCTGTTTGTGCCATCCCTTCAATGATAAGCACTCCCGGGTAGATTGGATAGCCCGGGAAGTGTCCTTTGAAGACTTCATCTGCTAATTCAATATTCCGATAAGCACTTATTTCTGACTCTCCTATCGATATCACACCATCTACGAAAAGAAAGGGTGGTCTATGAGGAAGCCTATCCAACACAAAGTCTCTTTCCATTATTCACCATCTCCTTGGCGGTAGGATTTCCGGACGCATTGCGCGACCTGCGAATGGAAACCGTACGGAAAAAACGCTTCTTTTGCCTGGTACAGCGTTGCTATAACAGTGATGCACAATTATGCCATAAGTTTCGGGAGGAAGAAGATTGATATTCAAAGACCAAAGAGTGACGGAGCTTTTCGGGATAGAGTATCCGATATTGCAAGGAGGTATGGCCTGGATTTCTGACCATGAACTGGCCAGCGCGGTCTCCAATGCCGGTGGCCTCGGAGTAATTGCGGCCGGAAATCTCTCTCCTGAGGAGCTAGAAATGGAGATAGAAAAGACTAGAGAGCTTACCTCGAGACCATTCGGGGTGAACGTTATGCTACTATCGCCTAACGCTCCTGAACTGATCGATCTCGTCTGCTCAAAGAGGGTTCCCGTCGTAACCACTGGAGCGGGAAACCCCGGACCCTATATTAGTAAACTCAAGTCAGCCGGTGTCAGAGTAGTACCTGTAGTCGCCTCGGCAGGCCTGGCAAGGAGAATGGAAAAGGCCGGTGCCGATGCCGTAATAGCAGAGGGAATGGAAGCGGGAGGACACATAGGAAAGGTGACAACTATGGCGCTTGTTCCTGCAGTAGTAGATGTAGTGAGCATACCTGTGATTGCCGCAGGCGGTATTGCCGACGGTCGGGGAGTGATCGCCGCTCTCGCTCTCGGTGCCTGCGGAGTTCAGCTGGGAACGAGATTTCTCTGCACAGAAGAATGTACCGTACACCTCAATTATAAAGAGAAGTTACTCTCTTCAAGCGAACTCGATCCCGTTATCACCGGGACAATCACCGGACACCCGGTTCGGGCGCTCAGAAACAGCCTCACCCGGAAGCTCGAAGAGGTGGAGAGAAGAGGGGGTACGTTCGAAGAGTTCGAAATGATCGCCGTTGGCGGGTTAAGAAGAGCTGCCAAGGAAGGTGACGTTAAGGACGGCTCTGTAATGGCCGGGCAGATATGCGCAATTGTAAGGGACGTGAAACCAGTATCGAAAGTCTTCAAAGATATCATAAACGAGATCGAAGAGACTTTGAGAAGAATTGGAGGTGTTGAGGGATGATAGCCTGGATATTTCCCGGTCAGGGAAGCCAGTATGCAGGAATGACGAAAGGCCTTTGCGACAGTAGCTCGCTTATTGAGGACAGTCTGAGACTATCAGGAAGGATTTTAGGCTTTGACATGGTCGGTCTAATGCACAATGGACCGGAAGACGAACTCACTTTGACTCAGAATGCACAGCCAGCAATACTTGCACATAGCACAGTAATTGCCGATCTGTTGAGCGAAAACGGTCATATGCCGGATATCCTCGCCGGTCTCTCGCTCGGCGAGTTCAGCGCTCTCGTTGCCGCTGGTTCGCTCAAATACTACGATGCCCTGAAACTCGTGAGAATAAGAGGACTGGCCATGCAGGACGCTATAGCCCCGGGAAAGGGCACAATGGCTGCAATCATTGGGCTTCCCGAAGAGCTGGTTGAACGAATCTGTGAAGAGGTCTCTCCGAACGGAGATGTTATCGTGGCCAATTACAACTGTCCTGGTCAGGTTGTTGTATCTGGTCTGACTGAAAAGGTAAAAGACGTGATGGGCCTCGCTCTCGAAAGAGGAGCAAAAAGGGCGATCGAAATATCGGTAAGCGCGCCATTCCACAGTAAGTTTCTTCAGCCTGTTGGCGATATTCTGAGAGGCGTTCTGAAGAACATGGATGTTAGGCCGCCGAAAATACCCGTAATATCAAACGTAACGGCCGAGCTCTTCCCCGACGACCCGGAACTGATCAAAGAACTGCTCGTGATTCAGGCATTCAGTCCTGTGAAGTGGGAACAGACAATAAGAAAGATGATTTCTCTGGGCGTAGCCAGGTTCCTGGAGGTCGGCCCGGGAAGAGTGCTGAGCGGTTTCGTTAGAAAGATAGACCGAAACTCTTACGTAAGCACGACCGATGTTGAAAATCCTGCACAACTGCGGGAAATTGAGATAAGCGCCTGAAAAAAAGTACGCAAAACAAAGAGAGACTTAACTGAGAAGAGGTGAGGAAAGTGGTAGAAAAGACAGCGGGAACACTTGAGAAGATAATCACGATAGTATCACAGCATCTGGGCATTGAAGCCGGAACGATCAACGGAGAGTCGAGGTTTGTTGAAGATCTCGGAGCCGATTCGCTCGACCTTGTGGACCTCGTAATGGAACTCGAAGACAGCTTTGAAATTGAAATTAGCGACAACGAGACTTCCAAATTCAAGACCGTAAACGATGTAGTGGCTTTTATAAACACACTCGAAGATAAGTAGTATGAGAAGGGTAGTAGTTACGGGACTGGGTATTCTCAGCCCGATCGGCTTAACGGTTGAAGACTATGCCTGTGCTCTCGAAGAGGGTCGTTCGGGAATCAGCTGGATCGAAGGCTTCGACGTCTCTCAATCGAATGTGAAAGTGGCTGCTCAGATAAAGGACTTCGATCCCGGGCAGTACATGGATAGAAAAGAGGCTAGAAGAACCGCAAGGTTCGTGCAACTGGCTATAGCGAGCGCCACACAGGCAATGAAAGACTCCGGCCTAAGTGAAGCCGGTTTCGACAGAGAGAGAGCCGGTATTATATACGGAATCGGACTGGGAGGAATGGATGTAATCGAAGCGCAGCACTCGATACTTATGTCCAAAGGGCCTGGAAGGGTGAGTCCATTTCTCATACCGATGACAATTGCTAACATGGCGCCGGGGGTGCTGGCGATCTGCTTCGGCTTCAAAGGAACCAATTTCACCGTATCAACGGCCTGCGCTTCGAGCACGAACGCCATCGGAGAATCTGCAAGACTCATAAGAAGTGGACTTCTCGACGTGGCGATGACGGGCGGGAGCGAAGCGACGATTACGCCGCTTGCCCTGGCAGGCTTTGCGAATATGACCGCGCTCTCTACTAATGGTCCGGAAAGAGCCTGTCGCCCCTTCGATCTTAAGCGTGACGGTTTCATAATGGCTGAAGGATCGGCGACGCTTCTACTGGAAGAGTATGAGCACGCGACAAACAGAGGTGCGAAGATCTACGCCGAAATTGTAGGCTACGGCTCGACTGACGATGCCTTTCACATCACCGCACCTGATGAAAACGGAGACGGAGCGTATAGAGCTATGAAGATGGCACTTGAAGATGCCAGAATACAGCCCCAAGAGATAGGCTACATAAACGCCCACGGAACATCGACACCCCTGAACGACATGATCGAAACAAGGGCAATAAAGAGGCTCTTCGGCCAGAGGGAAGATCTGAATATAAGCTCGACGAAGTCCATGCACGGCCACGCTCTGGGTGCTGCCGGAGCTCTCGAAGCGGTGGCGAGTATTATTGCCATTGAGCGCTCGTTTGTACCTCCGACCATAAACTATGAAATACCTGACCCGGAATGTGATTTGAATTACACACCAAATAAGGCCAGAAGCAAGGAAATAAACTATGCTTTGAGCAACTCGTTTGGTTTTGGTGGTCATAATGCAACACTTCTGTTCAAGAAAGTCAGATAGCTAGTTGTCACACTTCGGATGGGGCGCCGGGCGCCCCAATTTTTCAATATTGCGGCACTATCTGTATGGCGAGGCCGTCTTGCAGGGCAATGTCTTTCTTCCAGGAGATTCAGAGTCTTCTATTGTTCTTCCTTGCTCAATATTTCCGTGAGTTTTCTGATAGCAAATCTTACGGCGGGGGTTCTGAAGGGCTTTGTCTGGCTGTCTAGCTGAAGAAGCCAGCCCGAAGGTTTGCGGATAAGGCAGATATAGAATCTCTGGCTTTGATCGTCGTCGGCTGTTATCGTTTCTATAAGGTAGCTATCATCTTCTACTGCAAGAAAGACCTTTAAGAATTTCACGAGAAGCTTCTCTCTAATGAAGGCTTCGTTAAGCACTCCGATGAGCCTCTGGATATCAATCTCCTCTTTGAGCCAGGCATGAGACACGTCTATCCCTCCGTTGTAACGATTTTGATATTCTCTCCAGTTTCGCCTGAAGAAAACGCGGTAAATATCCTTTTCCATAGACAACCATTTGCTCTCATAACGAGTGTTGACGCCTTTTGAAGGATTTCGTTCGACTCCGCCAGCATCGAAGAGACCTGTATTGTTTATACTCTCCTGCATGTCGCAGGCGAATTCGAATGAGTC
>LVBU01000190.1 GCA_001603185.1 Thermotogales bacterium Thermo_02
AGCACTTGCTTCAATATGCGGCGCTGTTGCAGGCAGTATTACGGGAACTATTCACAGAAGATTCAAGGTCAACGTTCTGCTAGCCGGAATACTTGTCATGACAATGCTTTACTCGATAAACCTCAGGGTTATGGGAGGTCCCAATCTTCCTGTTCCGAGAGTTGTTGCAGAAAAGAGCACACAGAGTTTCGAAGAGATGAGTGGCGGTACCGGTCTTGACGATCTTTTTGGCAGTCTGAACATAAATACTAGCCAACGTTCGCTCAGGACCGGTCCCATTATTAAGAATATCTTCAACAATAATCTTGACGGATCTGATTTGCTCTTGATTTCTCTCGTAATAGCCGCTGTCGTGCTTATACTTTCCGTATTTCTCAGGTC
Source organism: Thermotogales bacterium Thermo_02 (assembly GCA_001603185.1). GTDB lineage: Bacteria > Thermotogota > Thermotogae > Petrotogales > Kosmotogaceae > Mesotoga. Next base: position 382 of record LVBU01000190.1, read on the forward strand.
AGATCCAGGTATGGTGCTCAGAGCCTTTGGCTCAAATCCATCGGGAATCGTTGCTTTTGGTGTTTCCCAGAACGTGATTGCAGTAACTGGCCTTACTATTGCAAACAGCATCGTGGGACTCAGTGGAGGACTATTTGCTCTCTACAGCGGCTTCTCAGATGCAACTATAGGTCAGGGCATGGTCGTAACTGGACTGGCTTCAGTAATCATGGGCGAGATACTTCTGGGGAGAATCAAGTTATTCTATGGTCTTCTCTCCCCGATTCTGGGCGGAGTGATATACCAGGCTCTGCTTTCTTTGGCCATGAGATACGGCTACAGAATAGGATTTCTCGCAAGCGACATGAAGCTTCTCACCGCAGTGTTTATAATAGCTGTCATTGGCCTGCGACAGCTTTCAACAAGCAATGGAAAACGCAAAGTGAAACTGGAGGTGAAGAGATTATGGTCGAATTCAAAGGTCTCACAGTGATATACAACCGGGGCCTCGACAACCAGAGAGTTGCCCTTGAAGGTGTAGATACCGAGATTATGGACGGGCAGTTCATTACAATAGTAGGACCAAACGGTGCGGGCAAATCTACGCTGTTGAAGGTTATCCTGGGTGAGGTACAACCGACCGAGGGGCTTTATCTGATCGACGGTAAGACTATGAACAGTATGAAACCTCACAAACTGGCCCGCTTTATAGGAAGAGTCTATCAGGATCCAAATACCGGGATATTCCCGGCCTTGACAATCGCGGAGAATCTTATAATTGCTTCCAAGAAGGGTGGAAGACCCTTCAAGTTCAGCAAAGTGAAAGAAGAGGCTATATCGCTGCTGGCGAACCTTGGTCTTGGCCTTGAGACGCGCTTGAAGACAAAGGCTGGAGAGCTTTCCGGCGGACAGAAGCAATCGCTTGCAATGGTGATGGCAATTCTCTCAAGACCAAGGCTTCTGCTCCTTGATGAACACACAGCCGCACTAGACCCTGTCAGTGCTCAAAAGGTTATGGAACTAACCGAGCGCATCAACAGAGAGTATGACGTCACAATAATCATGATCACGCACAATATGGATTTTGCAGGCAGTTACGGTGAAAGACTTCTCAGATTGATCGATGGAAGAGTCGCTCACGATGGCCTCAGGGAACTAACTCCCAAAGCAATGGCGGCATTATGTTGATCTTGTGCGAATTCCAGCGGTTAACAGACTCTTAAAAGCTAGCGCGAATGGGCTTTTGACATACCCGGATATGTAGTTGACAAATAACCTGGAGAACTTGTCATTCTTCAAAAGAGCTAGGTTCCTTTCGAAGTTGGCATTGAATCTCTTTCGGAAGGCATCTGCGATCTGCAAGTGTCTTACAATAGGAAAGAGTCTTTCAAGGTATCTTTCCATTGCCTTCTTGTCCTTTAAGCCGTCTTCCACAATGGAAAGAGCGGCCTGACGACCGGAATTCAGAGCGAAACTAATCCCCTCACCGGTCCAGTTGTCGACTAGGCCGGCACTGTCTCCCACAAAGAAGAGACCTTCAAAAGACTTGTTCAGTTCGAGAACCCTTTCTGTTTGAAAAAGGGGAATTGGCGCCCCGGAAAACTCCACGGCCCGTCCGAATGTCTCTGTGGCAATCTTTAGAATCTCGTTGTAAGAGGTGGAATCGGGAGCGTCTGGATAGACACCTCCGCCTATCGAATCAAAATCGCTGCAGGGAAATCTCCATAGATAGCCATTTGGAATGTACGTGATCGAGGCCTTATTTGTCGAAGGAGCCCGTCCATGGCAGATAATGTTGTACCTGGGTGCTTCTAGACCGGCCAGCCGCGCACCAAATACTCCACTAGCAACTATAACGTACTTACTGTGTAAACTCATTTGATCCGTATTGACAGCAAAACCACCTTCAGTCTTGATAAGTTCTCTGACGCTCATTCTGAGAAAGTTTCCCCCTCTCTCCAGAATCGATTGGAGCAGAAGATGGTCGAAGGACTTTCGATCCACTACTCTGAATATGGGTTTCTTCGAATCATATGTGACTATCTCTCTCTGCCCTTCAACGGCATTCTTGAAAAGAGTGAGGGTTCTCGCCGAAAAACCCTGTGCATCTATTTCGGGGAACACTTCCTCAAGTGTCTTCAGTGCTCTGGGGGTGAGGCCGCCACCGCAGCCCTTTCCTCGCGGAAATTCTCTAGAATCGACGAGCGTGAAGTCGATTCCCTCTCTCAGAAGTGTCCTGGCAGCAGAGAGACCAGCCGGTCCCGCACCAATTATGATTACCTGATTATCCACTATCTTTCACCGCCTTGTGTCTCATAATTACAAGCGCTACAATTATCTCCAGAGCTATTAAGACCAGTATGAAGAGAATTCCGGCATTCATTCCGAACACATGTCCGAGAAAACCTACGGAGTAATTTGCCATCGCACCTCCAAGCGACGCCGCAACTGTAAAGACACCAATTGCAAAGCCTATTCCTCTTTTCATGGTCGATATAAGAATCGCCTGTAGAGTTGGATAGGTTCCGGAAAAACCGATACCGGAGAATATCACCGCCACGGCTATAGGTATCGCAGACTTCAGCAAGAGTGCCATTGCAAACGACACAAACGAGATGAGAGTCAGAATGAGCAGAGACAGCTCATAGCCAAGCTTTTCGACTACGAAGCCGGTGATCAATCTTCCAATAAGTATACCCGTCCAGAGAAGCGCCGGAAAAATACTCGCATAACGCATTTCTATTCCCTTGGACTCGAAAACGAAGCTGGAAAGCCATGATGTGAAACCTATTTCATAAGCTACGTATAGAAAGACTCCGGCGAGTATTAACCAGAAAATCTTCTGTGAAAACACTTCCTTTCTATAGTAAGAAGTCTTCTCTCTTGTGCCTTTGAAGGGTATTTTGAAAAGCACCGGAGTGAAAAAAAGCAGAAATGTGGCGGCAAACAGAGCTACTAAGAATGGCTTCCACCATGATCTGTAATCGACAAGAAAGGCCGCAACAATAAAAGGCGATATTATGCAGCCCAGAGCAAAAAGCGAGTGCATAAGATTCAATGCTCTAGCAGGTTTACGATATTTCAGCCCCGAGACACCGATACCTATCGATGTCTCGGTAGTGCCAGTACCGAAGCTAAGAGTCAAGCTGCCGAGCAGGAGAAGCCAGAAACTCCGGCTTAACGCAAGAACAATCAAACCACTAGTAATGAAGAAAGTTCCCATAGCGAGAAGTTTGAAGGGTCCGACCCGATTTGATAATGAGCTTACTACTACTGCCGAAAGCATAAAAGAGATAGTTGGAAGCGAGAGAAGTATTCCCGCTATCTGATGATCGATGCCAAAGCTCTTTTCTATTGCGGGAAGTGCACTACCAAGTATTATAGACGTAAATCCAAATAGAAAAAAAGCGTAGGATGAAATTGTGCTAAAAACCCTCTTGGTATCCATGAGGCAATTCTAACATCGAAATCTCTTCTTTGAATAGCGCCACCGGCAATTCCGCTCGGGAGTTACCAACATAAACTTAAAACTGATATGCAATTCTTCTCACAAACTTGTTGATTTTGAGAAGCAACGATGGCAAACTATAGAGGATAGAACTGACTGGAGGAAAACTTAATGAGAAGGGTTTGGTTGATCATCATGATGTTGTTGAATCTAGCAATTCTTACTACTTCGCTTACTGCAAGAGAGATCAAAACAGTATTTGTTACTGCTCCGGCCAGCTTTCCGGAGAAGTCGAAACTCGATGCCGGAGTTGCCGCTCTGAGAAACGCAGGCTTCAGAGTCGTTATAGGTAGAAGTTGCCAGGCCTATCTATCGGCGCGTGAGAAGGCTCAAGAAGTGAACGAAGCTTTCATCAATCCTGAGTACGATGCGATCATTACCGCAAGGGGCGGTTATGGATCGTACAATATTCTCGATTGGCTTGACTGGGAGGTAATTGCGAGCAATCCAAAACCTTTTGTCGGATACAGTGATATAACGGCACTTCTTTTGTCGATCTACTTCAAGACCGGAATTACCACATATCACGGTCCCATGGTTGCAGTCGAACTGGGCAATGACGCGCAGTCGATGAGAAACATCCTGGATATTTTCAACGGCAGTCAGACGATAAGGTTCAACTACGAATCGATTGCCGTCATAGAAGGTCAAATGACTGGAAGACTAATTCCGGCCAATCTCTCGCTCTTTCAGACACTTCAAGGTACCGAGTATATGGGGTCTCTAAAAGACGCGATTCTAGTGCTGGAAGATGTCAGCGAGACGAGAGAATCTCTTGAGAGGATGATCTGGAACATAGCTCATCTTAACGACTTCAACACATTAAGAGGAATTATCTTTGCAGGTTTCACGGAGATAAAGAATGGAGATTTCGACGATATCAAGAGAATGGTACACGGATACTTCCTGGATAAGAAGATTCCAGTGTGGATTGGTATGCCGAGCTATCACGGGGATTTCCCAAAACTAATGCTTCCGGTCGGTCAGTGGGTAAATATTGATATGAATAGAGGAATCGTTGAAATCATATCTTCTCCGGAGGTTATGGTAGAAAAGAAATAGGGGTGCGCCATGCACCCCTTATCTGTTATTCGTCGAAGTAACTTCGGGCTGCATGGTATATAGCAATCGCTCCATCTGCAGCTGCAGTAACTATCTGTCTTACTTCTTTTTCTCTTACGTCGCCTACAGCATATATCCCTTCTATCTCTGTTTCCATGTTTTCATCTGTCGGTACATAACCAAAATCATTCAGCTTCAGTTTTCCCTTTAGAAAACCGCTGTTCGGTATTAGTCCTATGAAGACAAACATTCCTTCCACCGGCAATCTAGTTATATTTCCCGAGTCAACATTTCTTATACTTATTGCACTCAACTGAGAGTCACCCTCAACCGAATCTACAACCGAATTGTAAATATACTCTACCTTTCCGGTAGCATTGAGCTTGTCCTGAAGGAGTTTGTCGGCGGTGAGCTTCGCAAGGTTCTGGACCACTGTGATCTTTCTGACCATCTTGCTTAGATACAGAGATTCATCAAGCGCGCTATTTCCGCCTCCGATTACTGCGATATGTTTGTCTGCGAAGAAATGTCCGTCGCAAGTTGCACAGTAACTTATACCTTTCCCTTTGAACTGTTCTTCACCCTTTGCACCAAGGTCTCTCGGATTGGATCCGGTTGATATTATCAGCACTCTGGAATTCAGTTTTTTTCCGTTATCGAGAATCACGGCCTTCTCCTGCCCTTCAAGCTCAACATCTACAACTTCGTTATAAGCGAAAGGGACGTCGAAAGCTCTGGCGTGATCGGCCATCTTTTCACTGAGATCCATACCGCTTATGCTTGAAAAACCAGACCAGTTCTCTACGGCTTGTGTGTTATTCATCTGACCACCATCAAGAGCTTTCTCTATTATCAAAGGTTTAAGACCTGCCTGTACGGCGTATATTGCGGCAGTTATGCCTCCTGGCCCACCTCCAATAATGATTACATCGTACCGGTCTTTGATGTCTGTCTTCTTCGCGGATCCTACATCGAAGAACTCCATATGCCGACCTCCTAGAGAGCGTTCAGAACTTGCTCGACGAACTGACCTTCTGGGTAGGCACCTACAAACGTAACCTTATCGTTTATCACGATCTGGGGAACAGACGAGACACCGTACTTCTTTGAAAGCTCTTCGAATTCATTGGCCTCAACCATGTAGGCTTTGATATTCTTGTTAGCCATCGCAATATTGTGTGCCATTAGAACAGCTTTCGGGCAATAAGGACAGGTTGTTGTAACAAATACTTTTATGTCAACAGGAGAATCGATAGCTCCTATCTTTTTCAGAGACTCTTCGGAAAGATCAGGCTTCGCTCCTTTGGAAAAGGATACAATGTTCTGAAGAAGGGTTCCAAATTCGTGACCGGCAGGTATGCCTAGAAACCTTACACCCTTATCGTCACCGTCGGCTGTCAAGAGAATTATGCTTGGGGCGACTTCGATTTCGAATTGACGAGCCCTTTCGGAGTCTATGTCATGAACTTCATAACTCAGCTTCTCATTGATTTCCGCTAACTCCTTAAGCAGCTGTTCGCCGGTCTTACAGTAATCACATCTTCTATCAGTCTTGAAGAACAACGCGGTTACCTTACCTTCCATTTCCTTGAAGACTCCTTTTACTTGTTCTACGATATTTGCTGGTAGTAGTCTCTTTTCCATATTAATGCCTCCCAAGTATTTCATATATACCCTATATGGGTATTATAACACC
>LVBU01000191.1 GCA_001603185.1 Thermotogales bacterium Thermo_02
CTCTAGTTTAGGAGCCATCAGTAACAGGCAAACTGGTTACCCTCGAGCAGACTTCTTAAGCCAACCAAATCCGATTGGCAGATAGAGTTTGCGGTCAGTAAAGGTACCATCTTTGTCAGTATCTTAGCCGAATTCTCTCCAGAATCATAAATCGTTGAGTATGAAATCGATATCTACTGCGTCGAGTTCCAGTCCTTTCATTTCCAGGCAGCTAAAATGTCTCGAATCTTCATTAGTCTGACGGCCTGCATATTTCACTTTTACCCTGAATTTGCTGCTGTGTTTGGACCTGTATTCGACGACTTCGCAGTCTCCACCAAAGACCTCAAAGAGCTTCAAATAATACTCATTTCTGAGCTTCAGCCCATTTCTAATAAACACATGCCCATTATCTTCATCAATACCAGCACTCCGCCTTATCAATTCATGAAGGACTTCAAGATGGCCATTGGAAGATATCAAGATTCTTATGTATCTGGAATCCTCAAAAATCAATTCAAGGACCATACTCTCTTTTTCACTAACACAGTGGTCATCAAAACAACACCAACGAAGTCTATAATCATTGTGAAGTTCTTTTGAGATCCTGAAAGCGTTCGAAAAAGAACATGGAAAAAAGAAGACATCGTATCGAGTTAATGAGCATTTTGCAAGTCTGTCTCCCTGAAGGATGAATCGAGCAAGTTTAAACACCATCCTATCTTCATAATTACCGGCTCTGTCGGCATACTCGTCGAAAGGAAAGGACTCTATGAACGGAGTTGCTTCCAGATCAGCAAATAATTCCGTGGAGGTCTTCCTCATCTCTCCGAAAAGCCGATCGAAGCTTTTTGCGGGGAAGGCATAGATAAGATCGTTCTCCTTCCACATATCGGACGCGAGTATGAGTATCAGGCCAGATTCTGGGTTTGCGGGACTGATTCCATGCAGACCGAATCCCGCGTTCGAAAATGAGATTGAGCCCTTGTACAGGGCCGTACCGAAGTCTGCGAAAAGCAGTCCCGAGACAGTTCGTTTGGGAGCCGGAAGAACTAAGTTGCCGTCCTCGGAAAGAGTGTCTCGGGCAACGAGGAACTTCGTGTTCAAGACCGAACCGCGCTTCAGCAAGTCGATTCCGATCTGTTTGAGTTGCTTTGCATAGTCTGCCACATAGCCCTTTGGCTTGAACTCAGTACCCTGTTTGCTTGTTCCAAGTACTTTGAGCACTTCTACAAACCTGTACAGACGGTTGTTCTTAAGCAAGAAGTAGCCATTTCTCGTACCTCTGTCCTCTTGAGTTCTGTCTATAGCGTTCTCAAAGTCCTCTGCACATAATTCGGCAGTGATTTCATTCATGAAGTGAAATACTGCTTTCTTACAAAGTCCATCCATTTTATCCACTCCGTCTCATGAAACACAGTATGAATATACTCTCTGGATAAACTATCCACTCTTGATACCATTTTATCAAAGGTCTTCAGTAAGAGAGATGCCCAAGCCACAGGCAGCAAAGAGTCAACAGCGTTGATAAGATGCAAAACAGGCACATCATCTCGCGGGATAGTCTCGGAACTCTAGTCGGCTTTTTTCAGACTGACCACAATACTCAGTCCTTGGCAACTAAAGCGAACTTGGTGTCGGTATCACGGGTTATTGTAAACAGTCTTTCCCGATTCCAGCGAGTGGACAAGCCAGACGTTGCCGCCTATCGTGCAATGGTCACCAATCACGGTGTTTCCGCCGAGCACCGTTGCACCGGCATAGATAACGACGTGGTTGCCGATGTCCGGGTGTCTCTTGGTACCTTTGATAGGCTTTCCGTCTTCGTCGAGTTCGAAGCTCTTCGCACCCAGTGTTACTCCTTGATAGAGCTTCACATGTTCGCCTATCTTGCAGGTCTCTCCGATTACGACACCCGTGCCGTGGTCGATGAAGAAGTAGCTGCCAATTGTCGCTCCCGGGTGAATGTCGATGCCCGTGTTCTGGTGGGCGTATTCCGTCATTATACGCGGGATTAGAGGGACCTTCAGCAGGTAGAGTTTGTGGGCCAGGCGATAGATGCTGATCGCTTCAAAGGCTGGATAAGAGAGTATTATCTCTTCGAGGGACTTAGCTGCGGGATCGCCATCATACGCCGCCTGTAAGTCCTTCATGAGCGTTTCGGCAATGGCGGGCAGTTCACTCAAAAAACTGACTATGATGTTTTCGAGTTCTTCCTCAGTCGCGGGCTTTAATGTCTCGCGAATGAGCTCTCTCAGAAGTTCCGCGGCCAATGACAGAGACTCGAAGCCGGAACAGGGATGATTCTCCGAGATCTCCGGGAAGGCGGCGTCGCGTATCAGGCCGATGAGCTTCACTGTTTTTTGTTTTATGCTGGTGAGAGGGCGAAAGCCCCTCGTGAGGCAGAACCCTTTCAGCCTCTGGGACACCTCGCTGACGCAGTCGTTTACCTTATCGGCTTCGCGCTCATCTCTCATATTTGACTCACTCCTCAAACATAGAGGTCGATAGATATCTGTTGCCGTTGTCCGGAAACACGACGACGATCGTCTTGCCCCTGTTCTCTGTGCGCCTTGCGATCTCTATAGCAGCGAACGCCGCCGCACCGGAAGAGATTCCGACGAGTATCCCTTCGTTCCTGGCAAGAGCTCTTCCAGTAGAGAAGGCCTCTTCGTCCCACACGCAGAAGACCTCGTCGTAGATCTGCGTGTTGAGTATTTCCGGAACGAAACCCGCTCCGATACCCTGGATCTTGTGAGAACCGACGATACCCTTTGAAAGAACAGGGGAAGCCGCCGGCTCCACGGCTACTATTCTGATCTTGGGATTCTTCGATTTCAGGTATTCACCGGCACCTGTTATTGTGCCGCCCGTTCCGACGCCGACCACAAGACAGTCGACTTCACCTCCGGTGTCGTCCCAGATTTCCGGACCGGTAGTCTTTCGATGTATAGTCGGATTTGCACGATTGGAAAATTGGCCGGGAATGAAGCTGCTCGGTATCTCCCGTGCCAGTTCTTCGGCCTTCTCTATCGCTCCTTTGATACCGTCCTGTCCGGCGGTCAGCACGAGTTCTGCACCGTAAGCCTTCATGAGCTGGCGGCGTTCCAGCGAAAGGGTCTCCGGCATTACAATTATGACACGGTATCCGCGAGCCGCGGCGACTAATGCGAGCCCTATGCCGGTGTTACCTGATGTTGGCTCGATTATCACTGATCCTCTCTTGAGAATGCCCCTCTCTTCGGCGTCGTCCAACATCGCTTTCGCGGTCCTGTCTTTTACTGAACCGGCAGGGTTGAAGTATTCAAGCTTAGCCAGAATTCTTGTTTCCAGTGCATTTTCCCTTTGGGTCTTCGCTAGTTCGATCAGCGGTGTTCTTCCTATAAGTTGGTCAATCGATGTGTAGACTCTTGACATAGCTAAAACTCCCCATCCTCATATTTCGAGACCTTCTAAGAGAACCGTGCAGAGCGCGTAGGCTCTTCGCCTTTCTGCGGGTAGCGGCCTCGAGACGATTATAACACCCGCTATCTGCCCAGTCGGAGACCCTGTCTGCCTTGCGATTGCAGTCTTTTATGTAACATCAATACATAC
>LVBU01000192.1 GCA_001603185.1 Thermotogales bacterium Thermo_02
CTGTCAGGCAGGAACTCTCAGGCCTTCACTTTCACCAAAAGTCCCGCGAAGAAGTATATGAGTACCGACAAGAAGGTCACTTTCAAAGATGTTGCGGGTGTCGATGAAGCACAGCAAGAGCTTGCAGACGTAGTAGGCTTTCTCAGAGATCCGACTATCTTCGCCGATACTGGAGCCCGTATGCCCAAGGGAATCCTACTCGTTGGACCTCCGGGAACCGGTAAGACTCTTCTGGCGAGATCGGTCGCCGGTGAAGCCGGGGTCCCCTTCTTCTTCATCAGCGGATCAGATTTTGTCGAGCTGTTCGTTGGAGTCGGAGCTGCCAGGGTAAGAGATCTCTTCACACAGGCCAAAGTTTCTGCTCCGGCAATTGTTTTCATAGATGAGATAGATGCAGTAGGAAGGCACAGGGGGGCCGGTCTTGGCGGAGGCCACGATGAAAGAGAACAGACTCTGAATCAGATACTTGTCGAAATGGATGGTTTTGACGCAAAGACAGGAGTTATAGTAATAGCGGCAACTAATAGGCCTGATATACTGGACAAAGCCCTTCTGAGACCTGGAAGATTCGATAAGAAGATTTCGGTTGACGCTCCCGATCTAAATGGAAGAGCTGCGATCCTGAAGATTCACATGCGAGGTAAGCCAATCGATCCTGAAGTTGATGTCCAGCTTCTCGCCAGAAGAACGCCCGGTTTTGTCGGTGCCGACCTTGAGAATCTTATAAACGAAGCTGCCATTCTATCGGCAAGAAGAAAAAAGAAGATGATCGGTATGGTCGAACTTGAAGAGGCTATCGACAGAGTGCTTGCCGGTCCTGCAAGGAAGTCCAGGATCATAAGCGAGAAAGAGAAGAGGATTCTCGCATATCACGAGTTGGGACACGCAGTCGTGGGTCTTGCCCTTTCAAACGCATTTCCTGTTCACAAGGTGACTATTATACCCAGGGGAACCTCGATTCTGGGGTTCACGGAGAGCCTTCCGCTGGAAGATAGGTATTTGATCACAAAATCCGAACTCCTGGACAATATGGCCCAGGCTCTTGGGGGAAGAGCTGCAGAAGAACTCTTCTTCAACGAGATAACCACCGGCGCTTCCAGCGATCTTGAAAGAGCGAGCGCAATGGCCAGAAACATGGTTACTCAGTTCGGTATGAGCGAAAGACTCGGTCCGATTGCCTGGGGAAAGGAAGAGGGCGAGGTCTTTCTGGGTAGAGAGATTACCCGAATGAAGAATTACTCGGAGGAGATTGCCAGCGAAATCGATGCAGAAGTTAAGAACATCGTGCTGATGAGCTATGAGAGGGCGAAGAGAGTTCTTTCCGAGCAAAGGGACAAACTAGACGAAGCCGCAAAATATCTCCTGAATAAGGAGACCATTTCCGGCAAGGAGTTGTCGGATATTCTTGGGCTGAACAACGGAAACTTCTATAGAGATGACATCGAAGTTGTGGAAATAGCGTCGGGAGCTGTCCCTGAAATCGGTGAAGAAGAGGTCAAGGAAGAATCATAGGAGATGATGGAAGATGCTTGATGTTGAGAGACTGAAGAGCCTTTCCGGAAAGATTTACAGTTATTCAGTTATTCCCAACGATCTTGCGCTGAAATGGTCAGAGGGCTTCGATGCCGAGGTTTTGGGACTCATATCTACAAGTGGTCTACTTAAGATAATACACGCCTGTGGACACACTCTGCTTAGCGAGTTCGAAACAGACGGACTAGTGAGTGTTGTTTCCCGAACTGGTATTGAACACTTTGCTCCCGTGTTGATGGATATCGAGTTGACTATCCATTTGAAGGTTGAAGAAGTTAATGGCTTTGACATTGTCCTATCCGGCATGGTCTTTCAGAGAGATTTAAAGAGGGCTTCTTTTGAGTTCACAAGAAGGTTTGTATCGTTAGACTTTCTCAGGAGGAGTGTGAGTGCGTAAACCCAGAGATGCTAGAAGCTGGAATGAGTACTCAATAGTTAGTGAGCTAAGATCCAAGGAAAGGTTTGTTGAGGAGGTAGAGTTCTACGGTGATGTGGGAATCGCTCTGATTTATCCAAATGACTATCGGGTGGCCAGTTCCAGTCTGGCAACTCACGTTCTTCTTAAAGGGTTTAACTCTCTGGAGAATGTCAGGGCAGAAAGATTCTTCTACGACCCGCGGTTCAGCAAATACTATTCTCTTGACAGACTGACTCCGATAGACCAATTCAGGATATGGGCGTTTTCCGTGAATTTTGAACTGGATATTCTAAACGTCTTTGAAATGCTTAATAGTGGCGGGATACCTTTGAAAAGGGAGGAGAGAGACAGCTACCATCCTATAATACTCATCGGTGGTAGTCTCACTTATTTCAACGATTCTCTTCTCCGCAGCGTGGCAGATGTAGTTCATAACGGCGATCTGGATAGAGATTTTCTGGATTCTCTCGACGAAATAAGTCAGTCAATGACCCGGGAGAAGATTATAGAGACTCTGGCTGGATCTGAAAGCGTTCCCTCTCTCGTCAATTCATTTGGCCAGAGTGTTTTCATCACTCCGTCATCTGTTTTCGGAGACCGCTTTTTGGTGGAGATTGGAAGAGGTTGTTCAAGAAAGTGCAGATTCTGTGTGTCAGGTTACAGGTTCGGAGATGCGCGCTTCAGAGATCCGGATGAACTTCTAGACCTGGTAGATCGCGTGTCCGTTTATTCTGGAAGATTTGGACTTGTCTCCGCAACGGTCACTGACTATCCCTTTATCGAGCGGGTAGTTGAACATTTCATCGACAGAGAGTATGACTTGTCGGTTTCCTCGTTGAGATTGGATGCACTTTCTGAGGGTTTGCTCGAGGCGCTGAAGAAGGGCAATCAGAGATCTTTCACCATAGCCCCTGAGGGTGGAAGCCAGAAGATCAGAAATCTCTTCGGGAAGGGTATCAGCGGAGGAGACATAGAGAAAGCGCTCTACATGGGCGTAAAGAGTGGCTTCAGTCACATAAAGCTCTACTACATCTACGGAGCCGCTTTTGAGGAAAGTGCCGACAGAAATGGGATAGCAGAGACTGTCCGTGGAGCCCTGGAGATGGGCTACAGGCAGGTGGTTTTGAGTCTTAATCCCCTTATTCCCAAGCCTGGAACGCCTTTCGCTGCACTTCCTATGGAGAGTGCTGAGAACCTTACGAAGATTGAGAGGGAGTTGAGAAGTCTTCTGAAAATCAAGGGAGTGAAGGCGGATTTCGAAAGTATTAGGGAATCGGTGCAACAGTATTCGCTGGCAAACATCGATCGTGAAGGTGCTGAAAGGTTATTGGAACACCTGAAGAAAGAGCGATCAGCAGCATCTTTTCTTCGGAAGTACGCAGAGGAAATTAATCTAAGACGAAAGGAGTGGAAAATGCATGGCAAAAAAGAGTATTCTGGTTGTTGATGACGAACCATCGATAGTTGAGCTTCTTACCTTTAACCTCAAGAAGGAGGGCTACGACGTTCTAAAGGCTTATGATGCCGAAGAAGCACTGAGAATCGCCGAAGACAACGAAACCGATATGTTTATCGTGGATATTATGCTTCCCGGTATGGATGGTTTTGAACTCGTAAGAAATCTCAGAGCTACAGAGAAGTTCAGACAGACTCCGGTAATATTTCTCAGTGCGAAGAGCGAGGAGTTTGACAAGGTTCTCGGTCTGGAACTTGGAGCCGATGATTACATAACAAAGCCATTCAGCGTTAGAGAGGTTCTTGCGAGGATAAGAGCCGTCTTCAGAAGAATTCAGCAGAGTTCTCAGGCAAAGGAAGAGAGACCGAAGAAGATTCTGGCAAGAGATCTCGAAATCGATACGGAGAAATACGAAGTCAGGGTAAGAAGCAGAATCGTCAGTCTTACTCCACTGGAATTCGAGCTTCTGAGATTTTTGGCCGAGAACGAAGGAAAGGTCTTCAGCAGAGACGTTTTACTTGACAAATTGTGGGGATACGATTACTACGGGGATACAAGAACAGTCGATGTGCACATAAGAAGGCTCAGAACGAAGATAGAAGAGGACGCATCTAATCCAAAGTATATAATCACCGTCAGAGGCAAGGGTTACAAGTTTAGAGACCCGGGAAAGGAAGACTGATTAGTTGGTGCACCTTCTTCTCCTTTTTGTGTCCTCTGCCGCTGTTCTCTTTTTCGTTTTGCTCTGTCTGGAGAAGCGGAAGAATTCGAGAATGGAAGCTACAAAAAGGCGCTTTGCGGATCTCGCAGAGACTCCACAGAGCGCCAGTTTTGTGTTAATTTACAGGCAGATACAGCAAATGCTTCAGAAAGAAAGAGAAGATGTTGCGCTTCTTAATGCGCAACAGAATAACCTGATGACCATATTCGACAATCTGGGTGAGGCCTTCTTCATTATCTCCGGAGACGGCAAAATAGAGTTTGCAAACAAATCGGCAAGATCTCTTTCAAACAAGGAATTGAAGGGAAGAAAGGTAACAGAGGGTATAGAAAATTACTATATAGGAGATCTTCTTGACGAAACAATGAAAACAAATGAAGCTCAGGAATCGGAGATAACAATGTACTATCCCAAGCGATCGATAAGAGACTGCAAGGTTATTCCGATTTTTCTGAAGGAACAGACGAAGTATCTTATACTGCTGAGAGATCTGACCAAAGAGAAAGAACTCGAAGCTATGCGAAGAGATTTTGTAGCGAATGTATCTCATGAGCTGAGAACTCCTCTAACTTCTATTCACGGTTATGCAGAGACTCTCGCAGAAGATGATCTTGAAGACAAGACTACTGTAAAAAGGTTCCTGCAAATAATTGAAAATGAATCTGCACGGATGAGTAGATTGATCAATGATTTGCTTGACCTTGAAAAACTCGAATCCGGTGATGCTTCTTTCAAGATGGAAGAAGTCGAACTGAAAGATATTGCGGATTACGTAATGGGAATAGTTGAACCCCTTGCTATCGAACGTGAGGTGACTCTGAGTACCGATATTGAAGATGGTCTTTTTGTGGAGGGTGACAGCGACAGATTAGTCCAGCTTCTACTGAATCTAGTCGACAATGCGGTCAAGTATACGGCCGCCAAGGAGCACGGGCCGAGAGAGGTCTGGATAAGGATCTACGCCCACAACAACTTTGCAATTATCGAGATCGAAGACAGCGGAGTCGGTATACCGGAAGAATCACTGAAACATATATTCGAGCGCTTTTACAGAGTAGATAAGGCAAGGTCGAGAAAGATGGGTGGAACTGGTCTGGGGTTGGCGATAACGAGGTTCATTGTGGAAAAGCACAAAGGAAATATCAGTCTTGAGAGCGAATACGGTACGGGAACTATTTTCAAAGTTAAACTCCCCTTGAAGAAGGTGTTCAAATGAGAATTTACGACATAATTCTGAAGAAGAGAAATGGTCTGGAGAATAGCAAAGAGGAGATTGAACAGATCATACAGGGCTATGTTAACGGGGAGGTACCCGATTATCAGATGTCAGCATGGCTAATGGCTGTTTACTTCCGGCATCTGACAGCGCGGGAGCGCTTCTTCCTGACTGATTGTATGCTGAACTCGGGAAACAGGATTGATCTTTCATCGATAAGAGGCACGAAGATCGATAAACACTCTACCGGAGGCGTGGGAGACAAAGTAACTCTCGTAGTTGGCCCGATCGTCGCATCCTGCGGATTGGTATTCGCAAAACTATCGGGCAGAGGGTTGGGGCATACCGGTGGTACTATTGACAAACTTGAGTCTATTTCCGGATTCAGAACTTCAATGGAGATTGATGCCTTTGAAGAACAGGCAGATAGAATAGGTATTGCGCTTGCCGGTCAGACTACTGAAGTAGCAACAGCAGACAAGAAGCTGTATTCTTTGCGCGATGTGACTGCGACCGTTGACGAAATCTCATTGATCGCTTCAAGTATTATGAGCAAGAAGCTTGCTATCTCGACTGATGGGATACTGCTGGATGTGAAGACCGGCAGTGGCGCCTTCATGAAGAATCTTGATGACGCCAGAGCACTCGCTCTGGCCATGGTGGATATTGGCAGGAGTTACGACAGAAAGACGGGTGCGGTGATAAGCAATATGGATCAACCGCTTGGAAGGGCTGTGGGAAACGCTCTGGAAGTTCGCGAAGCCATCGAGACCCTTGCCGGAAGAGGGCCTGAAGATTTTGATTATCTTTGCAGAGTAATATCCGAGCGGATGCTAATTATCGGCGGCGTTGCCAGCGAAGAGAACGCTGGCCGCATTGTTGCAAAAGCTATAAGTTCTGGGAGTGCTCTCGCTAGATTCGATCAGTTTGTGGAAGCACAGGGCGGTCCGGCCAGTCTCTCAAAGACTTTTGAAGCTTCTCTACCCAGAGCGGCAATTGTGAGAGAAGTTGTCTCTGAAACAGAAGGTTACGTGCAGAGTATAGATGCAGAAGGTGTGGGTCTCGTTTGCATGCGTCTGGGGGCTGGAAGAGAGAGAAAGGAAGACGCTGTTGACCCTGCAGTGGGTGTTGAAGTCATTAAGAAGATTGGCGATCATGTGGCGAAAGGTGAGATACTGGCAATTGTTCACGGGAACAGTGAAGAGTCTGTCGAG
>LVBU01000193.1 GCA_001603185.1 Thermotogales bacterium Thermo_02
AAAGAATTTTACAGATTAGATTTTCTTGAATACTATATTGAGAAACCGCGCTTTTCGATTCCTGAATGCGAGGAAAGAGGATTAACCTATTCCGCACCGCTTAAAGCTAAATTACGTCTTTCGACAAAAGACGATGAAACGGGCGAATACGTTAACACTGTTGAACAAGAAGTTTATCTCGGCAATTTACCGTTTATGACACAACGTGGTACGTTCATAATCAACGGTGCCGAAAGAGTAATTGTAAGTCAGCTACACCGCTCGCCTGGCGTGGCATTTGCGCAAACTCTTCACCCAAATGGAACACCAATTTATTCCGCAAGAATTATTCCTTTCAGAGGTTCATGGGTTGAATTCGCTACCGATATTAATAACGTCCTCTATTGTTATATTGACCGCAGAAAGAAATTTCCTTCTACTACTCTTTTAAGGGCGTTAGGCTACGAAACTGATGAGCAAATTCTTAATCTGTTCGATCTTATTGAAGAAGTGAGCACAAAACAGCTCAACATTGAAAAACATGCAGGTAGAATTGCAGCTAACGATGTAATCGATTTGGAAACTGGCGAAATTTACGCCTCAAAAGATGCCGAGCTCACTGAAGAAA
>LVBU01000194.1 GCA_001603185.1 Thermotogales bacterium Thermo_02
AACCAGCAGCCTTGTAATTTACCGGAGCCACCCTGCCATTTACGATGTAGGCATACTCGTCTTCAATAGACATATTGAAAATATCCGGTCCCTGATTTGCCGCAAAGGCCGTTAGAACAAGCTCCTGGATCTTCGTGGATGACTGTGTGACTCTCTTGATTACGACGTTCGGGTACATCTTCTGGAACTCTTCAATGTAGCGGTTTTCGATCCGGGTTCTGTTTGGATCTTCGTGAGTCCAGAACTGGAGTTCAATAACATTTGCAAGAAGCAGAGAAAAAGGAACGACGAAGCATAGCAAAACTAAGAAGAAACGCCTATTCATAGAAGCACCTCCTGTGAAATGGGAGCAAATCGCTCCGTACTCCTATATAATACAACGATTCACAGGAGATATCTAAATCCGGTATAACTCGATCTTCTCTTTGTCAGCTCGATGAAGTGAGACTATCTCACTGTCTCTGCTCTTCAAGAAGAAAAATGAAGAAATCGCCGTAGACTAGACTCCTCGAGAGCAAGAAGCAAACCCACTACGGAATAGACTTTCGACTGAAGGAATAGAGTGGGAGCAGAAGCTTATTTTGTCTTCGTTAGTTCAAAGTGCTTCTCTCCAGTCTCGTGGAAAGTCACTTTCAGTCTTCCGTTCTCGATCTTCAGGCCGTCTTCTTTCGGGCATTCATACTCTCTTCCGCACAGATCGATCTCCATTGTTTCGCCTTCATAACCCATTACTGAGATTGCAAGAGAGCCGTCCTTTTCCTTCGCGGACAGAATGACAGGCAGGTCACCGTAAACTCCCTTTTCGAGTTCAGGAAGTATCTGCCAAACGCAGGGCGCCTCTTCCGAATACTTTACAGTAGCCTTTTTGCATATCTCGAAAGCGGTGTCTTCATCTTTCCCTGTCGTTGCGGAGTGCTGTGTCACCGATATCGTGAAAGGTTCTCTTATCTTGCCATCTACTCTGACGCTCCATTCTCTGTCATTACGCTCGAAGTGAAGAGTCAGAAGGTTTGCTCCAAGAGCCAGGTTCTTAACTGTGACACGATTCCATACGGCGGGAAACTGAGGATTGAGTTCGAGTTTCATCGAGAGTCCGTTTCGTCTTATACCGAGCATCCCAGAGACTATAGACCACATGATCGTACCAAGTGAAAAGATCTGATGAGGGACCGCAGAAGAAAGTGGAACGAAGTAGTCTCCCGAAAACAGTTCCGGCATATGTGTGGAGTCTTCGTTATAAAACCCGCTTACCGCCCCGTTAATTATCCTGTGTCCGGTGAACCTATCACCGGCTTTATAAAAGGCCATCGAGGCGATTCCGTTGAAGAAATACCAGACACTCCCGAAGTTATAGTTTACCGGGTCGTATTCATCGCCCTTTTCAACCGATCTCAGACCCCACGGAGCCATCATCGAAGAGCGCTTCGCCGTTTCGAGGAAGATCCCGGTTCTCTCTTTGTCAAGTTGCTCGAAAGCGGCAGGAAAAAACGGAGAAAACGTGAGGAGTTTCACGAGAGTTCCATCTGGCTGTATGGAAAGGCAGTAGCGCTTTCCTTCTTCCCACCAGAATCGCTCCAGAGAGTGGGAAACCTTTGCTCTCAAAAGAGCGAGCTCAGTAGCTCTGGCAGCATCTCCCAGAAGATCGAAGACAGTGGAAAGTTCTTGAAGGGCACCGGCCCATATTCCACTGGTATAGATATCATATTTTGGCTTTCTGTACTTTCCAATTTCCAGCGCACCGAGGCCCGCTTTTTCGTTTACGATAAGGCCCGACTCCTCTTCGCTCATCTCTTCACAGAAAGCTATAGCTCTGTTGATTGTCTCTGAAAGTTCATTCAAGATCTCTGTATCACTACTTTCCAGCACGTAGTTTGCAAGCGCTAGAAGATAGTAAGCCGTTGTATCAGCATGAAGATAGGCATAACCGCCGAACCTGTTGAACCAATCTATAAGCGGCGCCGATTGAGATATTTCGTGAGGAATTCTTCCGTCGTCTTTCTGATACTTGCCGTAAAACACGAGACTGTCTCTGACCGTTGTGAAATCGCCAAAAGATGAAAAGCCCAGAGAGTTCATCGACATATCTCCAGCAAAGAACCAGTCGAAGCCGGGCCTTGTCGAACGGCCCGAAGGGCCTATGCCCGCGACGAGTCCCTCCCCCAGAAACTGATTTGATACAACGCCCTTCAGCATCGATATCTTCGCCCATGTGAAGAAATTGTTCAATCTATCATCGGGCGTCTCGATTTCTACAGTCTTATCTATATAGGAGCCGTAGTAATCTTCTGACTCTTCACAGAGCTTCTCGATGTTGGCTTCCGAGTCGATAGTCTGCCGCAAGCACTCGTCAAGAGTTCCAGCTATTCCGAAGACGCTAAGTACTTTTCTAGTGTGACCCACCGGCATGTCGATCGCCATCCTGTACGGTTCGTCCGAGAAGGCATGGTCGCCCGTACCGGAATAGACTCTGGCTCCGGGCAACCTTATCAATCCCGAAAAACTCTTCGTGGGTTCGTAAAGACAGAAGCCCTTTCCCTTCTCATACCAGAAGCAGTCCTGTCCTCCTATGGCGCCCGGCCACATAAGATTCAACTCGGGGAGGAATTTCACGATAAGCCTAAGAGGTGTACTCGTTTCTATTTCATAGATCACATGGCTTCCGGGTTTCTCGATCGGTGAGAAGATCCTTCTGGTTATGCTGAAAAGGGCGTGCGAATACTTCGTTGTGAGATCCTGCGGCTTGATCTCGACAAGATGTGCCACTTCGTCTGCTTCCAGAATCACTTTCTTCTCAGGAAGCTGTATCGTCTCCGCGAAAGCCCTGATAAGCTTTAGTGGATAAGACCAGAACTCGAGTCCCTTTCCAAAGTAACCCATTGCACATGAACGTTTGCCTGCATTCTCAAGATAAAGCCCACTTCTTGGCGTGGTCGTCCACTTCTTTACCGTCATTTCTCCCGCCACCCTTCCAGTCTCTGTTCCGTCCAGACTTTTCTGTAACTGTCAATTCCTTCAACCTGTTGCTTTTCAAGCGTGAAGACCAGTGTCTTTATCTCGAACGGCTTGAAGTCCAGCTCCAGCCTTCCCGTATTAAATTCAAGCCCCGAGAGCTTCTTCTGAGTTAGATCTACTAGCCCAGCTTTCGTAACGTTTAGAACGGTCTCAATCGTTGCCTTTTCCGTTTCCGACGATTGGCTCCACAACCTGAGATACAGCTTTTCGCCTTCGATATACATCGCCGAGACAAAGATCTGCCCGTTGATTGATACCGGGACCATCTTTTCGACTCCACCTTCGCCCGAGGATCTGAAACACCTCAAAGGCCGATTGAATTCCATAGCCATTCTCTCTGGCTTACCATCAGGGCTATCTATCGCGAGAGCGAAATTCAAGTTGGCCTTTCTTGACCAGTTGCTTCCATCCCACGGATCATACAGGTAAAGAGCCGCCCTGAAACCGTTATCCGTTCTAAAGAAGCCCTGTGTGCCCTTTCCCAGGAAGTTCAGAGCCGCCTTTTCGTACTCGGCTCTTGCGTAACGCAGTCCTGTGAACGGATTCTCAAGCATTTCGAAGTATTTGTCCGATGTCATCCAGTCGCCCGTTGGATATTTTCTGTGCACTTTCAATGAGGGCATACCCCTCTCTTCACCGAAGGGATAGTCGCTGCGAATAGCCTTCAGCTTTTCATCGGGTGAGTACATATCAAGAAATAGACAGCCCTTATAGCCCGGTACGGGCTCCGTAGGGGCTTGGACTTCGCACTCCACTTCCACGAAATCCTTCAGCGAATCGAAAACGTAAACAACCCCGACAGAATACTGCCCAACTCTTAGAGAAGTTTCAACTCTAACGAAGCCGGCGGAAAGCCTAGTCTCCATAAGAGGAGAAAGATGTTCGGCTCTACTGCCACAGCAGCTAAACTCTGCCAGAACTCGGTCTTTCGACATAAGTCGTCCCGAGCTATCAACAAGATAGGATGTGTCATCCCAGCGAAGCTCGATTCCCTCATCACTAGAGTATATTTCTATCTCCGGCGCATCGATTTCTCTAGCGACACAGACTCCCGGTCCGGGATCGATTTCCAGAGGTCTGAACTCGTGTTCTCCGGAAATTGAGCCGTGTTCTCTCCGCTTCCAGTGGAGAGGATTGTAAGCTAGGCTAACTCCCTTTTCGCCCACATGTCTGGAGAGACTGCTCAGATACCTTGACGTGATATCCTGGGACATCGCAAGCGCCTTCTTCAAATACTGTTTTCCGATATCTCCACAAAATCCCTCACACTCATCTATGTCGTGAGCCTGGGAGATCATTAAATCCTTCCACGCCTCTCTGAACTCCCAATCCGGATACTCAGACCACTGTGGATAGTCTCCTCCAACAATCAAATGGGTTACTGCCAGTGTCTGTCCATCGAGAATCTCGTACTCGCACTTTCTGGTATCTCTCCTGAGAACATCTCCGTTCTTTCCCAGAGATATTCCTTGATAAAAGTCGTACAGCCCGTAGTCTCTTGTAACTTCTGGCCTTGCCTCTTCGATTATGGTGGTGGGTAACTTGAAATCAAGTTTCCAGCCCTTTCTTGAGAGTTCTCTCAGTTCGGGTGCAATTAGCTCAGAACGACACATCCACTTCTTTGAGTCCATCAACTCCAGCCACTGAACTACGACTCTCTCTTCGCTTTTCTCTTCTTCGAGAAGCCTCTGAAGATCTTCGGGCCACTGATGAATACAAGTCTTCGTTCTGGAAAGCGTCTTTATCGAAGAGCCGTCGGGTCCTTTCCATCGAATCACTGGCGCCCTCTCCAGAGGAATATAAGGTGTGTGCCAGGTTTCCTGAAAGAAGAGTGATGCTCCCTTGTATCCAAACTGACTCAGGATTTGAGGCATTTGCGGAAAGAACGAGAACTCCTCTTCCCACCAGAACAGAGGGACGGCGCAAAGCGTTTTTTCGCAACTTCTGATACCCTGAAGAAGCTGGCGAATGTTGGATTCCTCTCCGCAAAGATGTCCGTATGGCTGCGTATATGACCCTGAAGCCAGTTCAATCTGACCAGACTCAAGCCTCCTGCGTGTCTCGCGAACTAAATCCGGCTCATTTACAACGAGATACTCATAGGCTATAGCGTCGAAGT
The DNA here is from genome assembly GCA_001603185.1 of Thermotogales bacterium Thermo_02. Lineage (GTDB taxonomy): Bacteria > Thermotogota > Thermotogae > Petrotogales > Kosmotogaceae > Mesotoga. Next base: position 5,132 of record LVBU01000194.1, read on the forward strand.
TCAGAGCGCCTCTGGCACCAGTTTCGTCTATTAAACAAAACATGTCGCGAAGTGAATTTGCGAGGGTCCCTTCCCCCCACATCCATTCCATGTCGATCCAGTGCATATGATTTGCAAAAGTGAAGATCCACCTTCTTTTTTCCATACAGACCTCCTTCAATACCTAGATTACTTCAATTCAGGGAGGAAATCAGCTTCCTTCGTCTTACGTTGCTTCTAATCTCGAATTACTGACTGTCTTTTTAATTCAGATTATGACC
>LVBU01000195.1 GCA_001603185.1 Thermotogales bacterium Thermo_02
ATATACAAGACTGTATAAAGAAATAGTACATTCCGATTCTATGGCCAAGTATCACGATCTTGGTACTGCGATGAACGTAATACCTTTGAGTAAGATAAATGGATTGCCCACGAGAAACTTCTCTCAAGGCTTCTTTGAAGGGGCCGAAAAGATTTCCGGAGAAGAGTTCGCCACCACCAGACTGGCGCAGCAAATAGCCTGTGCCGGCTGTCAGATTGGCTGCATACATGTGGCCACACTCAGAGAGGCTTTCAACCAGGCACATCACATGTACAAGACGCTCAAAGTTTCCTACGATCATGAGCTGATTTTCGCATGGGGATCGAATCTCTCAATCGATTCGACTGATATGATACTCAAACTCCTTCAGGCAGTCGAAAAGCAGGGTTGGGACGGCATTTCAATGGGTGTAACCATGGCCTGGGCAACGGAGGCCTTCCAAAGAGGTCTTATAACTGAAAGGGAAACGGATGGACTGATTCTAAACTTTGGAGATGGCGAGGTTTATCTCAAAGTTTTGAACAGGATCGCTCAGGGAGCAAATGAATTCTTCCAGAGTCTTGAAAAGGGAGCTTCTTACTGTGCAAAGAAATATGGCGGCAAGGATTTCGCGATAGCCTTCAACGCCAATGAAGCCCCCGGCTATTCAACCGGGCCTTTCGCCTTCCTGGGTTACGCAACCGGGGTGAGACATTCGCATCTTGACAATGCGGGGTATTCGATAGACCAGAAAGTACTTACGACTTCTATATCGTTTGAAGATGCCATAAAAGAAATGTATGATGAAGGTGTCTGGCGGATGGTAATGAACTCTCTTGTAGCATGTCTCTTTGCCAGAACAGTCTATGATGTAAAGACCATATGTGAAGCGCTGGAGTCTGTTGGAATAGAGTGGTCCGCAGAGCAAATCGGGGAGTTCTCACACAGACTACACGGTCTGAAGTATCTATTCAAAGAGAAGTGTGGTTTCACGTTTGATAAACTAGCACTCCCGGAAAAACTGACTCGCGTATATATGTCCAACGGTAAGGTAGATCAGGAAATGTTCAAGAGGGGGCTCGAAATCTATCGAAAATTCGTTGAAAGCGACATGGAGATGGCAATAAGTGAAATGCCCTGAATAGCTCAGGGCATCTGCAAAACTAAGAAAAAGGCTTGAAAGAATCGGACAAAGGAATCAATTATTCTTTAGTAGTTACTTTTGAGCCGTAAATACCTGCACCCGGGTCGAAGTCGCGTATTCGAGCGAGTTCTTCGGCAGTCTTCTGAAGATGGTTCATCATCGGTATGAATGAAAGCTCTTCGGGTAGACCCATTGAAACCAATACTCTCTTCGCAGAATTTGAAGTTGAACTGAAATTTGAGAGTGTTACGAGCTCGCATTTGCCGGAGATATCCTGGTGAAGCTCTTCCATCAAAGGAGATGTTTTGCCTTCGGGGTTGAGAGTTATAACCACCGGTCTATCGATCAGAAGCTCCACAGGTCCGTGTCTGAAGGCAGCTCCCGAGTAGAACACAATGCTCAGCTTTGCCACTTCGGCAAACATAAGACGTATCATTCTTCCCACACCGACTCCACATCCGCGGGCGACTACTATAGCTGTTTTCGCCCTGCTCAATGTTTCGGCCAGTTCTGCGGTATCTACAGACAGGGCCTCTTCCATCTTTGCCGGGAGAAGAGAGAGATTCAGATTACTTCCTGACCACGAACTACCTATCATCAGGATAGTTACTATTGTATTAGTGAAAGTCTTGGTTGCTCCCATAGATCTTTCCAGTCCCGCATGGACAGCAAACACTCTTTCTCGCGGCAGCTTTTTTGCCGCCGAACTGTCAGGGTTGTTCGTGATAAGAGCCATTTTGCCAATTAGGTCGCGTCTGTCATCCATGAACCTCAGTAATTCGGCACTCTCGCCTGATTGGCTTACGAGCATTATCGTGCCGTACTTCTTGAGTAATGTAGCGTTTCCGTATGAGATCAACTCTGACATTTCGGCGATCTCGGCGTCTACGCCATGAGAACGGAGATATGGTATAGCTGCGTCAGACGCGTGTAAAGACGCACCCATTCCAGTGAAGATGACCCTTGAGAAGTCTAGCATTCGGGCCTTCTCAGAGATCTCTCCGGCAACACTTAAGAGATTTCGAACCGCATCGGGCTGTTCCATCATGTCATACATAAACTTGGACATAGAAGATTCTCCTTTCCAGGCTCTTTTCGCTCATTGTCTATTTCTGAGTTTAACATCATTCGCCAGAAAATTCCGGCTTGTGCAAACTAGATATTCAGATGCAATAATACTCGAGGAGGTGAAATTGATGGCGATTCTCGAAATTGCGGACGGCAACAACATTTTTTATGAGGTATTTGGAGACGAAAGCAAACCGCCTGTCTTAGTTTTGAACGGGATAATGATGTCAACAGCTTCCTGGAAAGGCTTTGTGGACGAGTTTGCCAGGCATTTCAGATTGATACTGATGGACTTCAGAGATCAGGGCCAATCAAGCAGAGAGAAACAACAGTACAACATTTCGATTCACGTCTCAGATGTCAAGTTACTACTCTCCCGGCTCTCAATATCAAAGATCAACATCATAGGTCTCTCCTATGGAGGACAGGTAGCGCAGCTACTGGCCTTAGACTCACCCGGGCTCATAAAGACGCTCGTGCTTGCCAACACTCCGGCACGGATAACTCCATACCTTTCCGAGCTTGGAGAGGCGTGGAAGGAAGCCGCAAAGCTCGAGGACGGCGAGAAATTCTTCTCTCTTGCAATTCCTTTCATATACTCCGACTACTTCTACAACAGGAATCTCAAGTGGTTGAAGGCGCGGCAGAAACTCTTTCACGATCTTCTTAACAGGGAGTGGTTTGAAGGATTTAGCCGGCTTGCATCCTCCAATCCCGATTTCGATGTTGTCGATGAACTCAGCAGAATCACTTGTCCCACTCTTTTGATCTGCGCTGATCGCGACATAATAACTCCTCTTGAAGAAATGAAGATACTCCACGAAAAGATCGCGAAATCGGAAATGCTGATAATACATGATGCCGGACACGGAGCCTTCCTCGAGAAACCGGCAGAGTTCATGACGGCGATATTCGGTTTCATACTCAAGAATCATTAGAAAACTCAAACTAGAGGGCTCTAAAGAGTCTACATCGACTATAAGAGCAAAAAATCAGCCCTGAT
>LVBU01000196.1 GCA_001603185.1 Thermotogales bacterium Thermo_02
CAGGATCTACACCCCTGCCTCTATATATGTCGGAGACAGATATTTCGCTCAGGGCAGATTCCCTCAGTCTCGATCTTATGGTCTCTTCTAATTGTAGATAATTCAGTGATACTGGTACCAAGAATGAAAGGTCTCTGAACACTCTCGGGTATTGTGATACGTTCTTCGCACCTGCGAAATCTCTCCTTATTGAATCGAGAAGAGTTAGGTCAATTTGCCCGAGATATAGCTCACCGCTCTTTATTTCATAAAGCTTATCTCCGAGAGAAGAATTGAACGCTCCAAAGAAACCAACTTCCTGACCTTCGACAACGACACTAACAGCGCTCCTTTTCTCCAGACAAGTTTTTTCCTGGGGCTTGAAAGTGTACTCAACACCGTACATTTCCAGTATCTCTTCGATAATACCCTTTACGGTGAAGAAATCCACCGACCTCTTGTCAGAGTAATCTGCCGGGTTTTCCCTTCCTATTGCAGCAAAACCAACAGCGACTTTTTCCTTCGTATTCGCCAAAGGAGAGAATATCGAACCGATTTCGAAGAACTTCAGATCTCTGTTCTGCCTTCTGTAATTATATGATATGGCCGCCAACAGACCCAGTATCAAAGAAGGTCTCAAAACAGCCATGTCTTGAGAAAGAGGATTCTGTAGATCCAGGCAAATTATCTTGTCATCAAGTTTCGTTACATCGTCCGGATTAACGAAACTATAACTGACTATTTCATCAAACCCCCCTGCAACCAGAATCTCCTTCAAAAAAGCCTGTCTCTTGAGGTAATCTGGAACACCTGCCGAAATCGGGAGAACCTTCGGAAGAATGTTGTCTATACGATCATAGCCGAAAATCCTTCCTATCTCTTCTACAAGATCAATTTCATGCTTGATATCACAGACTCTGAAAGCCGGTGGTATCACATACCATCCATATTCAGTACGCTCAAGCTCAAAACCTAGACTTAAGAGTATGCTTTCGATCTCGGACTGTCGAAGCACTTTACCAAGTCGCTCGTGGACAAAGGATTCCCTAAGAGAAATACGAGCGGGAAACTCGATTGTCCCGACATCTACCACTGAAGAGCCAATAGAAGCACCTGCGAGTTTTCTAACAAGGTCTGCAAGCCTTCTTATCACATATACTGAATCAGTGTAGTCTATGCCGCGCTCAAACCTGTATGAACTATCTGTAGAAAGGCCAAGTCTCCTTGAAGTCTTCCTGATCGTAACGGGATCGAAGACCGCAACTTCAAGAAGAACTCTCCGAGTATTGCTGTCAATTCCCGAAGCTTCTCCGCCCATAACACCGGCAAGTGCCAGAGGAGTATCGCCGTTTGTTATAAGCATATCACTTTCTTCAAGTTCAACCTGCCGGCCATCAAGTAAAACGAGTTTCTCGTTCTCTCTGGCCGCCCTTACAACGATCTCAGTAGAGCCTATTCTATCGACGTCGAAGGCATGAACGGGATGTCCTGTTTCGAGCATCACATAGTTCGTGATGTCCACAACATTGTTAATTGGTCTCAACCCGGCAGCAACGAGCCTTCTTTTTAGCCAGAGCGGCGAAGGCGCAATGGTCACATTTTCAAGAAGAAGAGCAGTATAACGTTTGCAGCCAGGGTCTTCTATCGTGACCTTAAGATTCCTGTCAGATCCGACGGTGACAGAATCTTCAACTTCGGGTACCGTAACACTTGCACCGTACAGAGCACCAAGTTCGCGCGCTATACCGACTATCGATAAACAGTCTCCTCTGTTGGCAGTCAGTTCCACTTCAATTACCTGCCCGTCCAGCTTCAGCAGTTTCTTCACGTCCGTTCCGGGCGCTACTTCCAGAAGCCTCAGAATTCTGGTCGACTTCTCCTCCAGATGGAGCTCTTCAAGAGAAAGAAACATACCTTCCGATCTGATCCCGGCAAACTCCTTACCTTCAATGGTTCTCCCCTGTAGCTTTGATCCCTCGGGAAGAACGGCTACTATTTCTTCAGAAGTCACGGAGGTATCTGATGTCACAATCGTTATGGTCTTTTCTGCGGTATCAATCTTCGTGACCAGAAGGTGTGAGACAGCCGGATGAGGATAAGACTCAACGACTTTACCTGTGACCGCTCCTTCAAGTGTTCCCCAGGGGAAATCTATGCCTTCAACTTCTGTCCCGCTAAGAGAAAGTCGCTTGCTTATCTCTTCAGCGGTCTTCTGTCCAACATCTACGAAGTCTTTCAGCCACTCAAGAAATATTCTCATATAACTGCCCTCCGGTAACCTTTGAGGAATCTGCGGTCATTTCTCAAGAGATCCCTAATATCTTCGAGGTCGTATTTCAACATAACAATCCTTTCAAGACCAGTTCCAAGTGCAAACCCGCTCCACGTCTCCGGATCATATCCCACATTTCTGAAGACGTTGGGATGAACCATACCGGCCCCGAGTATTTCCAGCCAGCCGGAATGCCTACAGCTTCTGCACCCATTCCCGCCACAGATACCACAGCTTACATCGACTTCAAAGCTGGGTTCAGTGAACGGGAAGAAGCTAGGTCTAAGCCTTATAACGCGGTCGTCGCCAAAAAGCCTCTTAGCAAAGTGATCAAGTACTCCCTTAAGATTGGCAACCGACACTCCCCTGTCGACAAACAGAACCTCAAACTGGTGAAACATTGGCAGATGCGTGGTGTCGGGCGTATCTTTCCTATAGCATTTTCCTGGAGCGAAAATCGCTAGAGGCGGATTCCTGGATTCCATTACTCTTATCTGTACCGGAGATGTATGTGTTCTCAGTAATTCACCATTTGAAAGGTAAAAAGTGTCATGCATATCCCTTGCCGGATGCCACTCAGGAGTATTCAATGCTTCAAAGTTATAGTACGGTGTTTCAATTTCCGGACCGGTCGTTACTTCAAAACCCATGCTGACCCAGATGTCCTGGACTTCTTTCATCACCTGAGTAATAAGATGATAGGATCCCATATCTCTTCTCTTACCCGGGATCGTATGATCTAGAAGTTCAGACTGCTCTTTTCGAAGTCTAGCAAGCTCTTCAAGCTCATTTCTTTTCTTTTCCAGCGCATACTCTATAGAACTCTTCAGCTCGTTAACGGCCCTTCCGAATTTCTTACGTTCATCCGGCGGAATGTCTTTTATGTTCTTCATAAGAGCAGTCACTAAACCTTGCTTTCCCAGACATCTAGACTTCTCTTCCTGAAGCTCGTTAAAATCTGAAAC
>LVBU01000012.1 GCA_001603185.1 Thermotogales bacterium Thermo_02
CGCCTGAGAGAAGACTACCTGGTAGTAGTCTTTGAATCTTGTGAGCATTTCGATAGGGATTCTGCGCAAGGAGTTTTCGACTATCGTTGGAAGGTATTCGATATCTATGTTTTTCGTCATCGCGTCGTTCAGGATAGATTCGACGCTAGTCGCCAGTTGCGGGTCGCCGATCAGTATTGCGTCGTAGGGCTTGATGGCTTCTATCTCTATCGCTGCTGTGAGGGTCGCGGGGGAGGGGTTCATGTAGGTGTATATCTCTATTTTGTTCATCGAGGCCTTTTTGACTTCTTCCAGTATGGGGGAGAGCTCTTCTTCTCTGCCTATAACTAAGTATCTCCTCGGGGGCAGGTGTTTTATGGTGTATCTCATCAACATGCAACCTATGTAAGGGAATATGAAGATAGAGATACCGGCCGTGACCGCCAGGGTGAACCTCGGGAGTCTCGCGCTAAAGAAGAGTATCGGGATTATGGAGAAGAGCGTTCCCAGTATGGTTCCCGAAAGATATGAGACAAAGCAGGAGTTTTGAGAGGAGGTCGATGAGTTGTCAAAGCCCCTGAAGGCGTATATGCCGAGCATGATCGCAGTATTGAGTATTAGGGCCTGGAAGATATAGCCCGTCGTCCATACAAGGGTAAGCGACTGAATGAAAAACAGGGAGACATAGAGCAGTGTTGCTATCATGTACTTATAGTTGGTAATCCTGCGCATCATGCCGTCTCCGCCTCACTTTGTATATTCAATCAGTTGAATTAAATCTCACTCGTGCGCTCTTTGCATTTATGAATTGCTCATATAATAGCCGCTTAATTATACTGTCTCTTTGTTATCTCCAATGATTTCAAATGTTAACGGAAATAGTGTGCTATTTGATAGTATCTCGCGAGCAGGTACAGACAATTATTACTACTTTAAGGCGCCTAGTTCCAATTATATTGATTTTGCTCGTTTGAGTCAAGGTAAGGAAAGAGGGAGAAATGTAAACTTTTTGGCGGGAAGTGCATCCCGCCGCCAGTAAAGGCTTCGCCTTCGCCAGTCTGCTTACGCAGGCCAGTATCGCTCCGCGATGCCAGTTCCGCTCCGCGGGCAGTAAGATCGGTGGCTGGTGATTAGTGATTGGTGGATGGGGAAGAACGGATCTGGGGTTTGGGGTCTAGGGTCTGGTAAGAACGAGATCCCGTATAGAACCATTACGGGTAAAAAACGGGACAGACTCCATTTTTTTGGCGGGAAGAACATCCCGCCGCCAGTAAAGGCTTCGCCTTCGCCAGTCTGCTTACGCAGGCCAGTATCGCTTCGCGATGCCAGTTCCGCTCCGCGGGGTGTGGATACCGAGGAGCGAGATCCCGTATAAGAACATTACGGGATGACAGTGCGATACTAAAAAATAGGGACAGACTCCATTTTTTCAGGAGACGTCCTCCGTTCGCCACCGAAAAGAGGGTTCTTGGCGGGAAGAACATCCCGCCGCCAGTAAAGGCTTCGCCTTCGCCAGTCTGCTTACGCAGGCTGGCTACTCTCGAGCTCTCTCGGTTTTCTTACCTCTATCCTCTCACTTCTTACCTCTGATCCACCTCAAGCTCTATTTGAAAGACTCCATTCTCTAGAAGTGTTTTCCCATCTATTTCGAGTGTAGGGTTTAAAACCAGGAAATCGTTGTGGGTCTTACTCTCGTTTTTACCACCAAAGTCTATATTCATGCCAAAACCCAGATGAAGTGTACCGAGTTTCTTCTCGTCTTCAATAATCTTTCCGGTCAATCTGGCTCGGTCGTTGGTTCCTATGCCGAGTTCGGCAATTATTAGGGCATTCGGGTCTCCAATTCCGTCAAAGAAACTGCGCAACGCAATGGCATCCGGCCCTCCCTCGATTCGCTCTATCCTGCCCGAGTCGATGTGTAGAATAACGGGTTCTTTCACCATTCCAAGCGGGGCTATCGTCGAATCGGCGACGAGTAATCCATTCAGAGAGTCTTCAAGCGGCGCGATAAATGCCTCCCCGGCCGGTAGATTTCCCCATTGCCCTCTTTCGATATAGAACCCCGTGTCGGGAAAGGGGGCTTTTCTGCCCGCAATACTGAGAGTAAGATCTGTTCCGGAAGCTGTTTTGATTCTCACTTCTGAGCCTCCGAAAAGGTACCCGGAGATAGTCTCGGCACGTCTGGCGACTTTCGAATAGTCCGCTGAAAGTGCGCCTTCGAACATATCGGGAGTTACGTTTCCCATGCTCGCCATTCTCGCCCCGGCCTCCGTGGCCCGAAGTCTTGCGATCGTATGGCTTATGGAGAATTTCGTAAGAAGAAGAGCCACGTCGCTGCTTTTCATGAGCTCCACGGTCTGTTCTGGCGGTTCCTGGCCTCTGTGTCTGGCAGTCGGGATTACGGCCAATACCGTTTTGCTATCGAGCGGCGCGCTGGCGATCTGAAATATCTCTGCCGTTTCGAGCATTTGCGCGTCGGTTATTATTGAAAGCTTTTCTCCGGGTCGAACTCCGAGATTTTCTTTCAGGAGTTTATGAGCGGTCTTAATGTATGCAGTATCTATCATTCTTGATTACCTCCAGTCAGCGGAATGACTTTGCCGCGCTCGACATCGACCAGTCCGAGATCGGAAAACTTGTAAAGCGGACTTACGGTGAGCGACAGTACTGTCAGGAATATCAGAGGGTTGTCGTGAGTCACTCCGGCGTCTTTCAGTGCACTTTCGAGCTCTTCTTCAGTTTCGGCGACCCGCTCGACGGGAGCGTCAGTTATTATTCCTCCAATGTTCAGAGGAAGAAATACCGGTTTCCCGTTTTGCAAGAAGACCATTCCGCCACCGTTTTCGAGTAAGTAGTTTACCGCACTCGTCATCTCGTCGGGTGACTTTCCAACTACGAGAATATTATGGCTATCGTGCGCAAAAGTAGAAGCAAAGGCTCCCTGTTTCAAACCCAGTCCCCGTAACAGTCCGCCGCTCTTTCCCGGATTTCCGGAACTGCGGGCAAAGACTTTCACCTGTACGAGATCGCTTCCCTCAATATCCGGGAAGCCTTCTTTGAAAACAACTCTCTCTGTTTCGAGTTCCGTGAGAGAGTTTTTGGTGTTCATTGTCACGACCTTTGTGTCGATAGCTCCCGTGAAGTCTTCATCAATAAGCTTGAAGTCGTTCCGGGTGACTTTCCTGAGTTTGATACTCTGCCTGAGTCTCTCAATCCCAAGAGTTGGTGCCGTCTCAAGCTTTGCCAACTCTGTACCTGCAACAAAAACCTCGACAGGCTCAATAGACTCCAGACTTCGACAGGTGAAGAAGCTGGCCTTTCTTCCGGGCGCGATCAGCCCCAGGTGACTCAGTCCCAGGTAAGTTGACGGTCTCAGGGTGGCGCTCGCTATCGCTTCCAGAGGTTCCCAGCCGTTTTCTATCGCTCTGTTGACGATTCCATTGAGGTGCTCTTTGATCAATACCCTTGCCGGAACATCATCGGTTACGAGAAGAAGCCTCGAGCGGTCTTTAAGCTTCATAATGAACGACGCCGTTTGAGTCGTGAGTGATTTTCTTTGAAGCATCACGTGCATACCCTTTCGCAGTTGCTCTTCTATCTTCAGCGGATCGGTGAGGGTGTGATCGGACCGTATCCAGAAGGAGTATCGCGATAGTTCTAGCCCTTTAAGCGTCGGGCAGTGGCCTTCCATAAGGAGACCGGCTCTTTTTCCCGCCTTGACTATTTCAAGAAGTTCTTCGTTTTCTGAAAGAAGACCCACGTAATCCATGACTTCTCCGAGCGCAATAACTCCTCTTTCCTTTGAAAGCGCTTCTACATCTCTTCCGGTTATTCTGGCATTTGGAGTCTCGACCGGCATTCGTGTGGCCGGCACACAGCTCGGAATCGCCGTATAGATTTCCAGAGGCTGATTTTTGGAGTTCTCTATCATAAATCTGACACCGTAGATTCCGAAGACGTTGGCCATTTCGTGAGGATCGGCAAGGACTGCGACCGTACCCTTCTCCAGCGCCGCCTTCGAGAAGGCCTCGGGTGTTACGTTGCTGCTCTCTATATGCATATGAGCGTCTATGAAGCCCGGGACGACGTAACTCCCCTTTAGATCGACTTTTTCTCCATCTAACTCTCGCGGCACCGGACCGTGCTCGACGTACTCGAAGAGGCCGTCGACAATCGAAAACCAGCCCGTAAACACCTTCTGGTTTGCCACATCGAGAACTCTTGCGTTTTCGAAGACTCTTCTCATCTATTTTCTCCGCCGGATATGAGCAGTCGCATAGCTTCTATGGCGATGTCTATAGTCTTCTTCTCACCGATCTTGAAGAGTTCCTCCTTCTGAGCGAGAGTTGGTTGTGGATCGAGCCAGATATTAGAATCTGTACCGAGAATCGCTCCGACTCTCAACCGCCTTATACTGCCCAGTATGAAAGCGATAGAACATTCCTGTTCAGAGGCGACTACTCCCATATCGGTCAGTCTCTGATTTAATTCTCTGTCCTGCACGTAATAGGCGTCTCTTGTGAATACTGTGCCGGTATAGTACTCGTGGCCGCTTTCTCTTGCCGCGCGAATAAGAGCGTTCGTCACGTCGAGATCTGCGACCGCCGGAAAGGGAGCGGGAGCGTAGGCCATGGAAGTCCCCTCGCCCCTGTAAGCCGAATGAGCTATTACGACGCTGCCAATAGACATGTTCTTCTGCCTGCCACCGCATGAACCGACACGAATGAAGCAGTCGGCCCCCACTCTGGCGAGTTCTTCTATTGCAATCGAAGCCGAGGGTCCGCCGATACCGGTAGCACACGAAGAGACGGGGACACCGTTGAGCATACCTGTATAGACTACATAGGCTCTATTTGAGGCGATCTCTTTCATGTTTTCGAATCTTTCGGCTATTCTCTTTGCCCTTCCCTGATCGCCGGGAATGAAGACATATCTCCCGACATCGCCCGGACGGCATCTTATATGCTTTTGAAGTTCGTCCATTTTCTCTCCTCCCTCTTGAATGCAATTGAAAGGTTTCGATCTATGGCGATGAAGACCGTATCGCCCTCATTCCACAGAGCCTGTTCTACCGAGACTTCGCTATTTATCTGTATCTGGTCGCCAAGTTCAACTATATATAACACCGAATCACCCTGGAAAATCTTCGCCTTCACCAGGCCTTTAAGTGAATTGTCTGACCGCTCTTTCAGGAGATTCAGGTTCTTCTGTCTGCCAAAAACTACGGCCTTACAGCCCCTGGATATCTCAGAAGAGCTCCTAACTTCCAGACTGGTCTCGCCGGTATTCACAAAGCATTTCCCACCCGTAATCTCTCTCACTGTCCCGTTTGCTATCTCTTGAAAGCCCATGAACTTTGCGACAAATGAAGTCCCGGGACTGTAGAAGATTTCCTGAGGCATCCCAAGCTGTTCGATTCTTCCGCTGTTTAGCAAAGCGACTCTGTCGGACATGGCTATCGCTTCAGACTGGTCGTGAGTCACATAGATCGTAGTTATCCCTATCTCCTTCTGGATACGCCGTATCTCGGCTCTCATTTCCAGTCGAAGATTGGCGTCGAGATTAGAGAGCGGTTCGTCCATAAGAAGGACATCCGGCTCAATGACAACGGCTCTTGCGATTCCAACACGCTGTTGCTGACCGCCGGAAAGCCGCGAAGGCAGTCTCTCTTCAAAGCCCTTAAGTCCAACTATCTCGATAGCCTTCATAACTCTTTTCTTGCGTTCTGAAGGCTCCACCTTTCTCATCTTCAGGCCAAAGGCTACGTTATCGAAGACACTCAGGTGGGGAAAGAGCGCGTAGTTCTGAAAGACAACTCCGAGGTTTCTCCTGTGAGTCGGAACTCTGTTGTAGAGTTTTCCGTTTATGAGAAGCTCGCCCTCTTGAATGGCAAGAAATCCCGCGATAGTCCTTAGAGTGGTCGTCTTCCCGCAACCGCTCGGTCCGAGAAGTGAAAGGAAAGTTCCCCTTTCGACCTGCAGGTTGAAGTTCTCGAGTATCCGTTGACCCTTTTGGTACATTACAGCGATGTTCTTCATCTCTAGAAAAGCCATAAGACACCTCTATTACATCATTCGCGAGACTCCCAGAAGTTTCTGGGAGATCGCGACGATTCCAACGGTCATTGCTATGAGTATAGTTGCCAGCGCTGCGATACTTGGGTTGAAGTAATACTCCATGTATGTCATCATCACTATCGGAAGTGTGCTGACACCCGGTCCGGTGAGGAACAGAGAGATCGGCACGTTGTTGAACGACGTTATAAAAGTCAAAATGAAGGCTGAGATTAGCCCGGTTGTAATATTTGGAAGAACAACTATGAAAAACGATCTCACTCTCGAGGCTCCGAGACTCACGGCGGCCTCTTCTATTGAAGGCGGAAAGTTCACCAGAGTGGAGATAACGTTCCGCACAACGTATGGAAGAACGATAGCCGTGTGGCCTATCAGAAGAGTCATCTCGATAGAAAAGAGATTCAACATAACGAAGGTCCTTAGAAGAGCGAGTCCGGCAACCATCTGAGGTATAATGACCGGAAGCGTCGTAGAGAGCTCTATGAACCTCTTTCCCCTGAAATCATACCGTGAGGTGACGTATGCGACCGGCAGACCAAGAAGCATCGCTATCAATGACGAGAAAATTCCAAGTCTGAGGCTCAATTTCAGGCTGTCCAGAAACATCGGCATCGTCAAAACTTTCTTGAACCAGTCGAGCGTGAAGCCTCTTGGCGGAAATCTCAGAGAGGCCTCATTGCCAAAGGCCGAAATGAAGATTATCAGAAAAGGGCCTATCAAGAAGAGCATCACAATTATCAAGACTATGCTGAGCCACCAATTCTTCTTCATGTTCTACTCCTGCTTCTCCCGACCTTCCCCAGAGACTTCAACGCATAGTTCAAGCCAAGTGTTGTCAGGAACATTATCATAGCGATCGTTGTTGCCATTCCCCAATCAAGAGTCACAGAGGCGCGCTGGTAGAGGAGTGTGCTCAACATGAGGATTCTGCTTCCGCCCAGAATCGCGGGAGTGACATAGGCCGTTATCGCGCCGGTGAAGACAAGTGTCCCGCCTATTACGAGTCCCTCTATTGTCAGGGGCAACTGGACATACCAGAAGCTCTTCAGACCCGAGGCTCCGAGACTTCTGGCGGCCATCGAGTAGTCATCCGAAACGTTTTCTAAAGCGCTTATAAGCGAGAGTATCATGAACGGCATGAAGAGCTGCAGTAATCCGACAAAGACCGCCCCGTTGGTGTAAAGCAGCCGCTCGGGCCGCTTTATAAGCCCAAGTGATAATAGTGTGTTGTTGATAAGGCCGTTTCTTCCCAGAACCACGAGCCAGGCGAATGTCCTCGCGACGGGATTTGTCATCAGCGGGAGAACTACCAGAGTCATGACGAAGCTCTTCAAAGATTTGCTTCGTATCCTCACGATTGCCATAGCCGCGGGATAAGAAAAGACCATTGAAATAAGCGTCACGAGACCTCCCATGGAAAGACTCCGGAAATAGGCGTCTCTGGAAAGTTTTTGCGCGAAAAAGTTGTAGTATCCCTGACCCACAAAACCCTTGCCGGGCTCGTATATACTTCCGGAAACGAGCACCAGCAAGGGAACTAAGAAGAATACGGTCAGAAATACAACACAGGGAAGCAGCAGCAGATAGAGCTTCTTGTGTTGTACCATAATGCTCTTACTGCCCTAGGAATTTATTCCACTTTTCAAGCCAGACTTCGCGGTTTCTGACTGTCGTTTCTATATCGTAGAAGATAAGCGAAGCGGCCTCATCACCGACAGTAAGAAATGCCGCCTTATCTTCGGGAACGACTATGTTCTTGTTTACAGGCGAATCAACAAGATCAATTGCCTGTGCGGTCTGCACGCTGTTGCTCAGTATGAAGTCGATGTACTTGTAAGCAGCCTCGCGATCGGGCGCGTTCTTAACTACACTCACGGTGCTGAAGAAGCCCAGAACTCCCTCTTCGGGTATAACGAAGGCCAGAGGCAATCCGGTACCCATAAACTGTCCCCATGAGAATCTCGGTGCAGGCGACATCCAGACTTCTTCCATCTGGAAGAGGTTTATTAGTTCCGATGAAGTCCTGTAGAAAGTCACGACGTCTCTCTTGATCTCGCTAAGTTTCGCAAAGGCTGTATCGAGCGACTCGTCTCCTTCTGGGGCTCCGAAGATCTTGTTGATATGCATAAGGAAGGCGGGGCCCTGAGTTATCGTGAAGTCGGGAAGACTTATATAGCCCGCAACATCCTCTCTCCAGAAGTCCTTCCAGGAGGTAATCGGATCTTCAATTAGGTCGGTCCTGTAAACAATTCCGTAGCTCGAAACCGCGTAAGCGAGTGCGTAATTCCCTCCGATTGGGTCCTTTGCAAAATCGAACAGCTCGCCATAGTTCTCGAGTTTGGAAACGTCTATGGGTTCGAAGAGCTCCTCTACCCTTCCAAGCTGGGCGTAGTAGTCGGCGAAATGAGCCACATCGATGACCGGGTTGTTCTTCTGTGTTAGAAGCTTTGTGAGTCTTACGGAGTTGTTGCCCAGATCGCGAACGACCTGTATACCATGCTCCTTCAAGAAGGGCTCCGAGATATTCTTGTCAAGAAGATCGAGATTGAAGCCCCAGGTCGACACGTTTACCTGAGAAGCGAAAGCAAGAGATACAAAGAGAAGCAAGGCAAAGATAATGCTCAGTTTCTTCATAAAAACACCTCCAAAAAGAAAAATGATTCCCCTAATCAATCTTACACGATTATCCAGTCGCTGGCATACAACTTCTCAAACACCGTAATGAGACCGGGCAAATCGACCACAAAGCTCTTTAATAGAAAATTACGGCTTGTTGGGTCTTTCACTTGTCGATGTCATTTTGCAGGCAGTTCTGAGAATCGCTCGATTGATCTCCTAATCAAGACTCAGTTTTTCGGTGTGAGTTCATATGAGTCTTCTTTCAGAGGCCTAAAAGTGCTATTATTTACTAATAACTATTCGAGGAGTGCGAATTGAAGGAAGAAGATTATCCGGTCAACATAACTGAAAACAGCTCACTGCTAGAAAGAGTCAAAGAGCTGAACTGCCTATATGTTCTATCTAAGCGTTTGAGAGACTCCAAGACTGTTGAAGAGGCTGTGAATGCAGTTCTCGAAGAGATAAGATCTTCGCTTCAATTTCCAGAGAAGGCCGCTTCTCGCGTGGTCCTCAACAGCGAGGTCTATTCAGAGGATTCAGAATGGTTCGCCGGGAACTCAATAGAGAGCAAGTTGATCGTCTACGGGGAAGAGCTCGGAAGCGTAGGAGTCTCCTATCGAAATGCAGACAGTGATGATCCGTTCTTCCTGAAAGAGGAGGAAAACCTGCTAGAAGCGATTGCCGGTAATCTCGCCAATGCGATTGAAAGAATACTGTCTTTCGATTCGTTTCTTGAGGGCCGGGAGCGACTGAACTTCGCCATCGAGGCGAGTAAAGACGGTCTCTGGGACTGGAATGTCGAGACCGGGGAAGTCTTTTTCTCGAGACGCTGGAAGGAGATAATTGGATATTCCGAAGAGGAGATCTCGAACAGCGTCGAGGAGTGGGAGTCCCGGGTTCATCCCGCCGATCTGGAGAGAGTCGAGAAGCTCCTGCAGGACTGTCTCGACGGAGAGATACCCCACTACGAAACCGAACACAGGCTCAGAGCAAAGGACGGTTCATATAGATGGATTCTAGATAGAGGAAAAGTAGTCTCTCGCGATGCTAATGGAAAGCCTCTGCGAATGGTGGGCGTTCACACCGACCTCACAGAGCACTACAGAATAGAAGAGGAATTGAGACGTTACAACAGGGCGCTCAGATTCCTGAGCGAAGCGAATCAGTTTTTTGTGCGAGCAAAGACGGAAGAATCTCTTTTGAAGGGGATTTGCGATATCGCCACAAAGTACGGCGGTTATGCGCTAGCCTGGATAGCCTACAAAGGCCCGGAGGGCAATGATTTAATACCCATGGCTTCGAGCGGGTTCAGCAGCACATATCCTTCAAAGATAAAAGTCACCTGCGATGAGAGCGAACTTGGAAGGAGCGCAACGGGCAGGGCGATCAGAACGGGTGTGACCATCGTCAAGAAGTCGATCGATACCGATCCGGAGTACGCTCCATGGAGAGATACGATACAGTCGTACAGATTCAAAGCTGCGATCGCGCTGCCATTGAATATAGGCGAGGAGACGATCGGCGGGCTGAATATTTACTCTACAGCCGAAGAGGCCTTCGACAGTGAAGAAGTGAAGCTCCTGGAAGAACTCGCCGGAGACCTCGCTTACGGGATTTTCTCACTCAGAAATGAGCTTGTAGCCGCACGCTTCGGGCGTGTTCTCGACTGGTCGGTAAACGAGATCTACATGTTCGATTTCGCGACCTTCAGATTCATCCAGACTAACAAGGGTGCAATTGAAAATACCGGTTACTCCCTTGAAGAGCTGAAGGGGATGACCCCTCTCGACTTGAGCCGAGATATGACAGACGTAGAGTTAAGAAAGATGACCGGGTATCTCAAGACTGGCAGAGACCGATCGCTGATCTTTGAGTCCACACATACTAGAAAGAATGGGACGAAGTATCCAGTGGAGGTAAGGCTGCAACTGTACGATGACGGCTTCGAGAAGATGTTTGTAGCCGTAATCGTGGACATCACGGCAAGAAAGAACGCAGAAGAGTCCATAAAAAACAGCCTCGACTCGCTTATAACAACTCTCTCGGCGCTGGTAGAATCCAGAGATCCATACACCTACGGTCACCAGAAACGCGTCAGTGAACTCGCTACGGCGATAGCCAGGAAAGTCTTCGCTCCTGAAAGAGAAAAGACAGACCGCATAGACGCCGTAAGGGTGGCGGCTCTCCTTCACGACATAGGCAAGAACTCAGTTCCCGGAGAAATACTCACCAAGCCGCTAAGCCTTACACAGATAGAGTTCGCTCTAATAAAGGAACACTCCCGTCACGGGTATGAAATTCTCAAGGACGTGTACTTCCCGTGGCCGATTGCGGAGATTGTCAGACAGCACCACGAAAGGCTCGACGGTTCTGGATACCCCGACGGCCTGTCGGGCGAGGAGATATCTCTGGAGGCCCGGATAATAGCCGTCGCGGATGTTGTCGAAGCTATGTCTTCTCACAGACCTTATCGAGCCGCTCTCGGTTTGAACGCAGCGCTGGAAGAGATCCGCAAGAACTCGGGAATTCTTTATGATCCCTCTGTGGTTGCCGCTTGTACAGAAGTGTTTGAAGAGGGCTTTCAGCTTAGCGGCTAGAATTAACCGTTTGTGACTCTCGAGTTCTTCTCCAGGATAAGAAGATAGGCTCGGATCAGAGAAGCCATCGAGTCGAGAAAACTCAGCGTGATCCCGTCCAGTTCAGTCGTGTCGCTCTCTTTGGCGATTCTGTCGAAGTAGGTCGCGTTCATAACGGGAGCCTCTTCCCGCTCCAGAGTCCTCTTCGTGATCTCTTCGATACTCTTCTGGAGTCCTGGAAGCAATTTGAGTCCGCTCTTCCTCGCGACCTCTACAAGTCTGTCCGGCTCAGAAATCTCTGACGGCCTCTTACTTTCGATTGCCAGTCTGAAGGGCTCGTATCCTCTCCAGAGCCTGTATCCCATGTATCTGTCGTGAAATCTGTGATAGTTGCTTATCTTTCGGAACTGCCTTCTGTAGGCTAAGGGAATCTTCAAAATGTTGCCTACAGTTCCCGGAGAGACGTGGTACGGGGTCCCGCTGTCCTGCAAATAATGTATCGCCCGGGCGGCGAACCTGAAGCCCCAGTATCGATCGCCTCGGCCAAATGCGATCTTACTGAGTCTGTCGAAGTATGTGACCATATCCGTGACCCTGCCGAAACGCAACCCGAGACGAAACTCTTCGTGACGCCAGGCCTGACTCGATCCCATTAGTTTTTGAAGGGGCGAAAGAATCAGACCGCCGTCCATACCGAAATCCGGTTCATATGAATAGACCGTAAGTATCTGCCACACCGGCGCCCGACCATCCACAGGGCGGGTGTTTTCGAAGAAAGATTTGTACAGTTCAAAATCGGAATCTACCACATGCTGTTCGCCAAGATAGTCGGCAAATCCACTCTTTGCGTGATTGTATGGTCCCGGATCCACCGACTCATACGAATAAGGAGTTATCTGAACTCGCTCGCTGAAAAACGGGCAATCGAGATCCAGACAATAGTATGTCAGAGCGTCATGGCCGTCCATCGATTATGCCTTTATTACCCAGGCACTTTCTCTGGAGAAGTAGAGCTCGGTGTCCTTTCCGACGACCGGCAGTTTTCTCTCGATGGGATTGAAGGTAACGGCGTTAATCCTCTTTCCGTCAGGCAGCTCAAGCTCATATTCGACATTTGAACCGAGAAATACAAACTTCAAGACCTTCCCGTTCAGAGTATTTATCCTGTCTTCCCTTCTATCGGAAAGCGATTCCGGTCGCAGGACTACCTTGACTTCCTCTCCGGTCGATATTTCCGATCCCTTCTTCCCAATTATCCTCTCTCCAGTTGACCTGACAGAGACCGTTACCGTATCTCCATCTACAGAATCGACTACTCCCTCGACGAAATTCACCCGACCAATGAAGTCGGCTACAAAGCTGTTCTGAGGACGGGCGTATATGTCGAAGGGACTTCCAATTTGCATTACCTTTCCTTCGTTCATTACCACGATTATGTCTGAAATGCTCATAGCCTCAACCTGATCGTGGGTTACATAGACGCTGGTTATATTGACCTCCTGCTGGATTCTTCTTATCTCAAGCCTCATCGATTCTCTTAGCTTCGCGTCGAGGTTAGATAGAGGTTCGTCAAAGAGTAGAACACTTGGCTCCATTACCAGGCTTCTTGCGAGAGCCACCCTCTGCTGCTGGCCACCGGAAAGCTGGTCGGGTCTTCTCTTCTCCAGACCCTTGAGACCCACAAGATCCGTCATTTCACGCATCTTTCTCTTCATCTGTGTCCGATCTAGCCTCTTCAGTTTCAAGCCGAATGCGATATTCTCTTCGACTGTCAGATGAGGGAAGAGCGCGTAACTCT
The DNA here is from genome assembly GCA_001603185.1 of Thermotogales bacterium Thermo_02. Taxonomy (GTDB): domain Bacteria; phylum Thermotogota; class Thermotogae; order Petrotogales; family Kosmotogaceae; genus Mesotoga. Next base: position 13,047 of record LVBU01000012.1, read on the forward strand.
GGAAGACCATTGAGATGTTTCTCCTATTCGGCGGAAGATTGGTCACGTCTTTTTCATCGAGAAGCACTCTTCCGTTCGTCGGGATCTCGAAGCCCGCGATTATTCTGAGAGTCGTGGTCTTCCCACAGCCCGAGGGACCCAGAAGCGTTACGAGTTGCCCCTTCTCTATAGATTGATCGAAGTCGTCTACCGCAACCGTCTCCACACCGTAGCTCGTGAAGATCTTTCTAACGTTCTTTAGAATTAGACTCATTATCTCACCCCTGTCCCATACTGCTACCGCCGGAAAGACTGACTTTGTTTTTCAGGAAGATCTTAAGAACGAATATGAATCCCATTATCATCGCAATCAGAAGAACGGAGAATGCACAGGCTTCGGATAGCCTTCCCGAGTCGCTCTGGCTTAGGATCTGTACGGTGATAAGGTTCCACCGCGCCGAAACCAGGAAGATGGCCGCACTTATAGCCGTCATCGCGCGTACAAAGGCGAAGACGAGCGCCGAAAAGAACGCCGGTATTATCAACGGCAGGGTCACTTTAATGAAAACTTGCCGATTGTCCGCTCCCAGCGTATAGGCAGCCTCTTCAATCGCCGGATCGACCTGGTTAAGAAGAGCGACACCGGACTGAATTCCCACCGGTATGTATCTGAATACGAAGTTCAACACGAGTATCGCTAGAGTTCCGGTGAGCAAAAACGGTCTGCTATTGAAGGCCAGTATATACCCTATACCTATGACCGTTCCGGGAACGGCAAAACTGAGAAGCGATGTGAACTCCATCAGTCTTCTGCCGGGAAATACCTTTCTTACCAGAAGGAAGGCGATTATCATACCCAGCACTGCAGATATCGGCGTCGATGTAAAGGCTATTATGAGGGTGTCTCTTATAGCCTTCGAGCCAACATCGAACACATACCTGAAGTTATCCAGCGTGAGTGTGTTGTTCATTCCCCAGGCCTTTACGAATGCTCCCCAGAAGATCGTGGCGTAGATGGTCAGCGTAAAGACTGCCATCAGCATACAGAGAGAAAAGAGTATCCATTTCATGGGTTTGTTAACGCTCTTCAAGACCGATGTTGTGGGTTTTCCGGTAACGGTCACGTACTTCTTCTTTCCTACCCAGTACTTCTGAATTATGAACGCAACGATGGAAGGAAACAGGAGCCAGACAGCCAGTGCAGCTCCACCTCTCGTATCGTACATCCCGGTAATCTGTAAATAGGCCTGAACCGATAACACTGGAAACTTGCTTCCGGCAAGTATCAGGGGATTTCCGAAATCGGCGAGCGATTCAATGAACAATACCAGCATCGTACTCGCTATACCCGGAACAGACATTGGAAGGATAACCTTACGAAAGGCCTGCCAGCGATTTGCGCCGAGGTTGAAGGCAGCGTCTTCGAGAGTGGGACTTATAGTCCCGATGACTCCATCGAGCGTGATAAAAGCGACAGGAAAGAAACAGACCACCTGTGCCATCATCAATCCCCACAGTCCATAGACCGGGAAGTTTCTTATGCCGAAGATACCGGCCGTAATGAGTCCATTGAAACCAAAAAGCATTATTATCGACAGGGCGCCTATAAATGGCGGAAAGACTATGGGAAGAACTGCCACAGTCTTGAAGAAGCGCTTGAAGGGTACATCCGTCCTGTTAACGGTATAGGCAAAGAGATAACCTACAAGCATTCCGAAGAATGCCGTAAGACCCGCTACCAGAAGACTATTGTAGAAGCCCTGTCTCATGTATCTATTCGAGAAGGCCCTGCTGTAAGCGCTCAGATCGAACTCTCCCTGTCTGTTCGTAAGGCTGGCAGAGAAGACCTTAAAGATAGGGAAGATTATGAATATCGCCAGCGCGGCGAAGATCAGGAGTATCAGCAAAAGCAAAAAAGGATCCTTCAGAAGATTGAGCAACCTATTCTTTGTCTCTTCACCCTTGAAAGCCACGAATGGAACCTCCTAACAAAGAGGGGGATTTCTCCCCCTCATGAGAAGTGTATCAATCGTCAGTAAGGAAGAACCTCATTGACCCATCTCTCGATAAGCCTTGTCTTGTTTTCGGCTGCCCACGCAGGATCCACAGGAAGCAACTTGATAGTGGAAAGAGGCTGAAGTGTCCCGAAATCGACGTCGGATCTTATCGGGTAGAAGTAGGTCTGCTGATCTACTACCTGCTGCTGACCGGCCTTTGAAACTACCCAGTCAACGAGTTTCTGGGCGTCGGCAAGATTCCTTGCGCCTTTCAGAATGGAAACGGAAGCGACTTCGTAGGGGACTCCCTCTTTCGGGAAGACAACGTCCACCGGATAACCCTGTTCCATAAACTGGAAGAAGGCCGGAGTGAACTGAATACCCATCGCTACCTGACCGGGGCCGACGGCTTTTGAGGGGCCCGTACCACTCTGTGTGTAGGTCTGTATATTTGGAGCGAGCTTTCTCAGATACTCGATTGCCCCATTCTCTCCGTAGATCTGAAGGAGTCCGGTTATTAGACTGTAGGCAGTCCCGGAAGATTGGGGATTCGGATACTGAATCATCCTGCTGTAGGCGGGCTTGAGAAGATCTTCCCAGGTTTCAGGTACGGGGGCTTTGATCTGCTCTAGAACTGTCTTGTTGATTCCAATACCCAGCGGGTTCATGTAAATCGGATGATAGAAACCGTCGATGTCATAGAATTCCGGCAGAACTCCATACACTGAGAGCGTCTTGTAAGCCTGTGTGAGGCCGCGTTCTTTGGCTATTATGTGGTTTTCCAGCGGGGCGCCAAACCAGACGTCTGCCTGGGGATTGTTTATCTCGGCCTCGATCCTTGCAAGTGCGGGACCGGAAGAGAGGAAGACAAAGTCGACTTTTATGCCGGTTTCAGCGACAAAAGCATTGAGAATCTTGCGCGCGTTCGCCTCGTCGACACTTGAATAAACAACTAGATTTGCGAAGAGACCAACGGCGATAACTAAAGAAAGAAGCAAAATAAGAATACGTTTCATACATACACCTCCTATTCGTGTGTAAGAGAATTTTATCATCAATCCGGTGGAAATTGGAACTCGTAGAAGTATTATCGGTTTTGGTATTTCCCGCTATGGAATAGCGGTCCGATAGTGATATCATTAGCATTATCGGGGTTTCCTCCGGGCTTGTGGAAGAGAGAAGTGAGAGGAGACAGCCTGAGGTGAAGAGATGAAGATATACATATCTACTGACATGGAAGGCGTATCGGGAGTTGTTTCCTGGAACGAAATGGAGTCGGCCGCAGCGGGTTTCTGGACGGGTACTCTCGATTGCGAACTAAACTGGCTCGTCCAGGAGTTAAGAAACTCGGAACTCAATTCGAGGATCGAAGAGATTGTCATATGCGATTCACATGCACGGGGAGAAAATCTTAAGTACGGCTCGATAGCCGACAGAAGAGTCAGCTGGATAAGGGGTTATCCGAGGCCGTGGTATATGATGGAGGGCCTGGATAGCTCCTTCGATCTCGCGATGTTGATCGGCTATCATGCGAGAATCGGTTCATGGCATGGGGGAATGGACCATTCATACTCCGGGTCTTCGATTTACAATATAAGGCTTAACGATAGGGAAGTCGGCGAGACCGAGATCAACTCTTACTTTGCAGGCTGGAAAGGTGTCCCTGTCGGACTGGTCTCTGGTGACGATATCCTCGAAAAGCAGTTGTCGGGTTTTATGGACGTGCCTTTTGTGAGAACTAAGGAAGGTATCGGACGCTTTTCGGCGAAGGTTTATCATCCCGAAGTCGTGCGCGGCAACTATTGCGAAGCCGTAAAACGTCTTGTGGAAAGACTCCCGATGATCTCCCCTTTGAAACCGGAGAAGAAGACGACTCTTGAGATTGACTTGTTTACGACTGCCATTGGCGACGCCGTATCAACCGTGCCGGGTCTTGAGAGAGTCTCCGGTAGAACGGTCAGGTATGTCTCGGAGGACTATGGAAATATCCTCAAAATGATCCTGACTGTCGCGATGATCGGCGGAAGATTCGCAAACTACAGATAGATCCATTAGATTCAAGTTACATAGTATTGCAAGTAGCTCCATACCGGTTAGCTCTCTTCACTTCAGATTCGGTGGTTCGAGCTTAGGGGTTCTTTGAACTAGTAGTTAATCAGAGTTATAAATCGGCAATAGCGATTTCGCAAATCAATTCGAGCATGTGGGGTAATGTCTTAGCGCAAGATAACATTAGAATTGGGGGAATTCAAATTGAAAGCGTTGTTGATTCACGGTGGTTCGGGTAGCTTCAATAGTCCGGAAGAATACTCAAATCACAGAAAGGGAGTGAGAGAAGCCGTAGAAAGCGGTTTCTCCGTTCTAGCAGGCAAAAGAAGCGCTCTTGAGGGTGTGTTGAGCGCAATCAAACTTATGGAGGAAAACCCGACTTTCAACTGCGGGAGAGGTTCGGTACTTACGCTAAAGGGAAACATAGAGATGGATGCCGCGATAATGGACAGTGATCTAAATGCCGGTGCTGTTGCCGGACTAAAGGATGTTCTTCACCCTATTGAAGTAGCGAAGTCCATTATGGAGCAGACCGATCACGTCCTGCTTTCTGGTGAGGGTCTCGAAGAATTCGTCAAGATAATGGGTTTCCAGAGGGATAAAGACCTTTTAGTACCTCACAGATTGAAACAGTGGGAGGAAAATACGGCAAAGTCTAAGAACGGAGAATTGAAGAGGTTCGGCAGGGCGGCAGAAATAGCTGCGAGAAGTGGCTGCTACTATTCCACGGTAGGAGCAGTTGCGATAGATGATACCGGCAAGCTTGTAGCAGCGACATCAACCGGGGGAATGACTATGAAAGCCTTTGGCAGAATTGGAGACTGTCCGATACTCGGAGCAGGTACCTATGCCAATAACTATGGAGCGATTTCGGCAACGGGCCACGGTGAGAAGATCATGAAGCTCACCCTGTGCAGGCTGGTAGGATTCTACATGGAAAGGTATCCTGCGCAGAAGGCCGTAGACCTCGCAATTGAAGAGGCCCGATGCTTCGATTGCGAATGTGGTTTGATTGCGCTCGACCGGTTCGGAAACATCGGCATAGGCTATACCGCCAAAGACATGTCATGGGCTTATATAAAGGAAGGAAAAGAAGCTGTCGTCTTCTGAGCCAACAGACTAGACGGTAGTTCTGGATGGAAAGAGCTTCCTTTCTTCCCTCAGTTTCCTGACTATTCCGATTGCCAGTAAAGCGGCCACAAAAAGCGTCAGAAAATCGGCGACGGTCTGGGCATATATAATCCCATTTATCCCAAAGAATCTTGGAAGTATCAGAACTGCCGGAATCAGGAAGAAGCCCTGCTTGGACATAGAAAGCAACGCTGCAGACAGCCCCTTCCCGAGAGCTTGAAAGAGAACGGTAAAGGTTATTACAAAACCGAACGTCGGAAAAAAGATATTGACAGCCCTCAGGGCCCTTGAACCGATATCTATTACCTCCGGATCATCGCTGAAGATGCGCACGATCGATCCGGGAAATGAAATTCCCACTATTCCAAAGACAGTTGCGAAGACCGTCGTCACTACGATAGAGAACTTCAGAGCCTGGAAGATTCTACTGTAATTTCTTGCCCCGTAGTTGAATCCCGCCACGGGTTGAAAGGCCTGGCCATAACCAAATAGAACCATCATGCCAAGCATGAGAACCCTCATGGTTATGCCCACTGCTGCGACTGCGTGATCGCCGTATGAGGCCGCTGCATTGTTCAAAAGAGCTACTGAGAAACTCGACAGGAACTGCCTCAAAAATGTCGGGAGACCTATCTTGAAGATTTCGATATATATGCGAAGTGAAAACGTATATAGTCTCACTGAGAGATGCGTATAGCTCTTCTTCCTCGCGAAATACTCAAGGATTATCATCGTGGATACCGACTGAGAGATAACTGTCGCTATAGCGGCTCCGACTATCCCGAGACCAAATCCGAAGATAAACAGTGGATCGAGCGCAACATTCAACAGAGCCCCGCTTACCATAGCGAGCATAAATCGCGGCGCATTTCCTTCGGCCCTCACAATGTTATTCATCGTCATGTTCATCATCGTGAAGATCGAACCCATGATAAGTATCATCGTGTATTCGCGGGCGTACTCCATGATCGTTTCAGTAGCTCCAAAGGCCAGGAGAAGTGGTTCGAGGAAGATCAATCCGAGTACGGTGAAGGCTAAGCCGGCCGCCAGACTCGTGAACACTGCAGTGGAAGCGGCCCTGTCCGCCTGCTCTTTCTCCCCCGCTCCGAGTAATCTCGAAACGTAAGAAGCGGCACCCACACCGAAAGTCAGGCCGACCGCGCCGATGAGATTGAATATCGGAAAGGCTATTGCAACTGCCCCCATAGCGCTTGTCCCTATTCTTCCGATGAAGAAAGCATCGACCAGGTTATAGATGGCATTCGTCAGCATAGCTATGATCGAAGGAATCGACAGACCTATCAAAAGCGATGGGATTTTCTGAGTGCCGAGAGCCCGGGCCCTCTCCTTAGAATCTCTGAACTTCAATCTTGTGCCTCCTAAAGACAAGTGAATGCGACCGTCCCCATAATACTTCATAATACACCATTCCTGCGGAAAGACGAAGTAACGTATCTCTTGATTCTTCAAAAGGCGAGCAATCTCGAAAAAACCAAAGTGTACCCATGAACTTTGAAGCAAATGTACCCATTGAACCCCGAAAAATGGGTATATACTCTCTGCGTAATACTTGATGTATGTCAGTCGCCGATGCTAATTGGAACCGTTTTACATACATGCCGGAATCGCAGAAACGGGCTGTGAAAGCCCTGATAGGAGGAGATAGTATGAGAAGTAAGAGATTGCTACTCATCACCCTATCGACCCTTCTGATAATACTAGTGGGTGGAATTGTCTTTGCAAGAGGAACTCTAGAAGAAAGCAATCTTGAAGCCAGAGGATTTGCTGAAGACCAAGAACAAGGAATCCCTGTTATCGTTGCCACAAAGACTCATTACCGCGAAGGTGAATTGGAAGAGCCGCTTGAGTGCATAAGATTTGCAACGACATCTCTTCCGGGAAGTCCAGAGGTTGAAGCACTTAATCTATTCTCCTACTTGCTAAATAATGCAAGTGATGGAGAAATCTTTGTGCAAGTAATCCATTCAGCGAAAGTGTCCCCGATGGATCTTGTTCTGAAGGTGCTCGACCACGAGATTGACATGATTGTTGCCGGTGACATCTCAAGCATAGCCAATCTCCTGTTTGAACCTCAATTGAGCGTCTTCTCCAGTGCCTTTCTTTTCAGGGACAATAAGCACTTGAGTTCATTCGCTCGGAGCCCGTTTGTGTCTGGCATATTCGACGGAATGGCTCAAAGAACGAACATCAGGATTCTTGACGCCTGGTATGCCGGGACACATCATCTGTTTGTCAATGGAAGCCTGGAAAGTGTCAGATGTCCTGAAGATCTGTCAGGCATAGTGGTCTACTCAACCTGTGAAAACGCGAGAGCCGATATTTGCAAGGTTCTAGGAGCAAGAGAGATGACGCTTGACGGGCAAAGTGTGTACCAGACCATGTCTTCAAACCAACTGTGCGGTATAGAAGCCACGATACCGTGTGTTGCCTCGCAGGCGTGTGCTGAAGCCGTCCGTTCAGTCATTATGACCGGGCATTACATCGAGACGGTTACACCCATAATAGCTGAAGAGCTGTGGCAGGCTCTGAGTATTGATCAGCAATTCTTGATTGTCGATTCGCTCAAGGCGGCAGGACTCTATATCGAACAAGCCGTTAAGAAACTCGAAGAACAGGCGATCGGGAAGCTGATTATGACCTCGGGAGCACAGGTCATAGTGCCAGAAAAGCAGACCTTTTTCGAAAGCGCTCTGGCCTACTATTCCGGGCCGAGATTTGCGCACATTATCGGGGAAGATCTTTTCAGGCATGTCCAGTCTTATTGACGTATCTAATCTGACGATCACGGACTCGGAATAGTCCTTACGCCGGGGACGGTCAAGCTATTTCTCTTTTTGCTGGCTGTCCCCGGTTTTCGATTCTCTTCAAACTTATCTTGTTCTCCTCAACCTCTACAACTGTCCCACATATGGGATAAGATGTTAGAATTGTTCGAATTGGGGATAGGGGAGGGTTGCTTTTTGCTTATCATAGCGCTTGTCGGCTGGCTTGTCGGGTTCTTTCTCTTCTGGAAGTTAAGGACACTGGACAGTCTGGACATAAAGAGAGAGTCGCCGCGTCGAACTTTGTCAGTAATAATACCGGCCAGAAACGAAGAGCAGAATATCGGAAAGCTTCTCGAGTCTCTTTCTCGTCAGAAGAGAGTTCCAGAGGAGATCATAGTCGTAGATGACAACTCCTCCGATCGGACAGCAGAGATCGCATCTAGCTATGGGGTAAAGCTTGTAACTCTCAAATCAGATCCTCCTTCGGGCTGGATCGGAAAGTCCTGGGCATGCTGGAATGGCTACCTGGAATCAACCGGAGAGATATTACTCTTTCTGGACTCAGATGTCGAACTGGCGCCGGACGCTCTTGCAACGGTGGAAGCGTATCTAGAAACACACGGCGGACTTGTTTCCGCTCAGCCATACCACCGCATGGAGAGATTGTATGAACGTCTTTCAATGGTTTTCAACCTGATCGTCGTCGCTTCTCTGGGCGACTTTAAGGCCTGCTCAAAAGAATCTAGAGGAGCCTTTGGCCCCTGTATGGCCTGTTACAGAAGCGATTATCTTAAAGTAGGAGGTCACGAGACTATCAGGGGAAGTGTACTGGACGATTTGGAGCTCGGTAAGGCCTTTAATAGAAATGACCTGCCCGTTAACAACACGTTTGGCGGAAAGCTTATCAAGTTCAGAATGTACCCGGGGGGAGTCAAGAGTATTTTAGAAGGCTGGGGAAAGAACTTCGCAAAGGGTGCCGGTTCTACTCCTCCGCTCACTCTTATACTTATGATACTGTGGATTACGGGCGGTTTTTCCGTAGGTCTTAGGCTTCCCTTTATCGTCCAACATCCCGAGTTTCTCTTCGGGATTGTCCTGTATTTCGCTTATGCCTTTCAGATTTACTTCTATTCCAGGAAGATAGGCTCGTTCTCACCTGTCCACGCGCTGATCTTCCCGGTCTACTTTCTCTTTTTCTTTTACACTTTCTTCTACTCGATAGTCCGGACCGTTTTCTTTAAGAGCGTTAGCTGGAAAGGCAGGGATATAGATGTCGGTAGCTAGTTTTGCCCTTCTCTTCTTGCTCGAATTCTTCATGGGTTCGCTGATGTTCTCTTACTGGCTTGGAAAGATCAAGGGCAAGGATATCACTCAAACACGCGACGGGAATCCGGGAGGTTCGAATCTCGGCAGGATGCTTGGTTGGAAGTGGGGGATGGCGGGAATAGTGCTGGACTTTCTCAAGGGCTTTATTCCCCTGGTATTCATAGCTGAAATGGGTATCCTTCAGGGATGGCAGCTGGCAGTGGTCGCAGTCGCCCCCGTACTGGGGCACGCGTTTTCTCCATTCATGAAGTTTTCCGGCGGAAAGGCCGTCGCGGTAACGTTTGGAGTCTGGTCGGCGTTGACCAGATGGGAAGTACCCGTGCTCATAGGAACTATCTTCACACTGTTTTCTGTATCGAGAGCCATAAGTAAAAAGGGCAAAACTACTCCGGAAGAAGATGCCGCAAGAGTCTTTATTGGAATGTTCTCCGTTCTGATCTACGCACTTTTCAGAGGAAGTCCTTATCTAATTATTGTCTGGCTGATCAATTTCGGCGTAATCCTCCTGAAGCATTTTTCAGAGGCAAAGAAACTCTACAGAAGATTAAAGAGAAGCTGAAGTAAAGAGGGATGCTTCTGGCTTTGCTGCCAGGCATCCCAAAGCCAACTCACAAGCGAAACTTCATCTAGCTACAATGAAATAGAGAAGAAAGCCAACAGCGGCTACGGCTACCGCAACAGCCGCACCAATGAAGAATGAAAGCCAGTTAAGCTCAATCACTTTATCACCCCCTGAGACTATTCTAACTCACACCGACTTCATTAATCGCTGATGAGAGAGAGTCTTTAGAGAATTCCATTCTTGGCAAGCCGTATCTCCCGTCCCAAAACTTCGCTGACAGAAGAATGTCTTCGAGATTCTCGATCGAAACCGCTCAAGAACGCTATTTCTTCTGAGCCCTGTCGGCGGCGACTTTCGCTGTTATAAGGCAGACGGGCACGCCTGCGGGGTCAAAGCTCCACTGCCCCACCTGATAGAGACTCTTTACAGGGGTCAGTATCGACTTGTTCATTTTCTTGAAATCCCTGAAAGGGAAAGTCTCATCGGGGTGGTAACTCCAGCCAGATATCGAGCCGCCACTATTCAAAGTCTTTCTCTCCATGGTGAACGGCGTGGCAACAAGTCTGAATTCTATCTTGTCTCTCAGTGAAGGATAGAGCTTGAAGAAGTTATCCATGACCTGGTCGGCGGCCTTCTCTTTGATCGACTCATACGCTTCTCTCGAGACTTTTCTACCCCAGCCGTTGCTGAACTCCTGCGTGGAGTTCAAGTTCAATATGATTCCGGTCTTTCCCTCCGGCGCAAGCTTTCTATCCCTGAGGCAGGGAATACTGATCTCCATCCCGGCCGTCTCGAAGTACTCCGGAGAACTGTAGTCAACCGGTTTAGCCGCTGCCGGAACATATATCACGTGGGCCACATCGTGATCGAGGTCTTCGGGACTCGAATCGACTCCCAGGAAGATCGAGAAAACCGAATCGCTTACAGTGGCCCTTGCGAGTCTGGTCAAAAAATCGCTGCTAACTGTTTCCTTTGGAAGGAGTTTCGTATAGAGTTTCCGTGCATCGGCAGCGTTGATAATCGATCCCGCGCTGATCTCCTGACCCGTACTGGTTACTACGCCCACCGCGCGTCCGTTGCTCACCTTAATCTCAACCACTTCTGTATTTAGCTTCACAATACCGCCGTTTTCTGTGATACATTCGGTAAGTACATCGGGAATCTTCGAGATTCCGCCTTCCGGATAATAATAGTCTCGAAACACTGTCGGATATGCAAGGCCAAAAAAGGCAGGAGTCCCGTAGAAGAAGGGTTCGTCGATGATGTTTATTAGTTCTTCGTCCTTAATCCTCTCTTGCAAGAACTCTCTGAATAGAACCTCGTTATACTTCAGCTTTTTCAGCAGTTCCATCAGCCGCTTCCCGTTCTTCATAAACCAGGCGGCAGACTTGAGCTTTGACAGGATAGGGTTCTCTTTGTAGAGGGGTCTGGACATATCCGAGATCACTTCCATAACCCTCGTCAGATCCATCATTTCTGCTAGAACCTCGCCCAGTCCGGTCTTGCTATCGGGGAAAAGGTTTCCAAGGTAATCGAAGTATGCTGAGATGTCCTCGTCTGAATCCATCAAAAACAGTTTGTCTTCTAAGCCCGCATACATTCTGTTCTTCATGAAGTTCACGCGCTTTTCTAGCCCGAGGCTCTGCATCATAGGAAGAAGAAGTCCGGCGTTCTCGACGGCCTTTATTCCACCATCAAAGTGGTATCCATTGTACTGGAATGAGTTGAAATAACCTCCGGGCCTTTCTGCCCTTTCAATTACCACAACACTCCTCCCGGCCTTAGCAAGGAAGGCTCCACAACTCAGGCCTGATATTCCTGCGCCAATCACTACAGCGTCAACTCTCACTCAAATTCCTCCTCTCCAGCCAGCTAAAAAGACTCTTTATCGGAACGGGATTGCTGTCAAACGAGAGTCTCTTGCAACTCGCTTCGCAATAGCCTTCGCAATCACCGCAAAGATTTTTCGAAGACGTTTCATCAAGGCGTTTCTTCGCGCCGTAGAAATTGCCAGATTCGAGCCGCCTCAATACTCCCCTTATATCCTTACTATCGGGGCATCTGATTGTACAACCTGGTAACTCGCAGAGCTGACATGAACGGGCCAGCAGCGGTACCGTGTCGGTGTTTATCTCTGATGTTCGCAGGTCCAGTTCCCTCCACTTCTTTCCCGTAACATAATGTACGTGTTCTCTTTCCGGTTCTCTATATCTGTACTCATCCATTTTTAGTTCGCGAAGAATCATGTTTGCAGCGCCGATGCCGGAGACAGTTACCGCCGGTGTGCCCATTCCCATAACTGTCGAATCACCGCATATGAAGAGGTTCTTCCATTCACTCTTTGCATGGAGTCTCTTGAGCAATTCCTGACCCATTGATTGCTTGGGCCCTCCAACGCGCCCCCTGTTTTTCATAGTGTATCTTTCGATAGTCAAAGGGGTCGCAGCTTCTAGATGTCTTATCGATGCCATTAGTCCCGGAAACCTCTTTTCAACGAGCCTGAGTAATTTTTCTGTCTCGCCCTGTTTAGCTATCTTATATTGCTCGCTACCTCTTTCGGGCCACTCTCTCTTCGATGGCGCGATGATAGAAAGCACGTGAGTATGATTCGGACAGATTTCGGGATCGTCTATGGAAGATATATAAACAGTCACGTCACTTTCGGCTATTTCGTCGAACTCCTCTATAAACATCTCGATAGGGTTCGTTCCAGCTGGAATGGCCGAAGCGTCCACGGCTGCATAGACGACCATCGCCGGATAAGTGGCCTCAAGAGCATTGACCTGCTCTTGCTTCTCAGTCTTTAGATACTCTTTGGGTATCATACCGTTGTAGAGATTCCAGACAGTGCCGCCGTATACAACGAACTTCGAGTAGATTTCGCTATCGTCTTCCAATCTTACTCCTTTAGCCACACCGCCTTCGAAAACGATCTCTTTCACCTTGTTCTCGTACAGCAGGTATCCACCGTTCTCTTCGATGGACTTTTCTAGTTTGTTTGAAATCATCTGGGACGAGCCCGCAGGGTAGAAACCGCCCCCCTCGTGGTTATCTACAAACATCGTTACCGCAAGAATCGCAGGCGTCTCTTTGACCGTGGTGTAACAGTATGTGGAAGTGAGGACGTCGAAGAATTCGTACAATTCCTTTGCCCCTGTATCGAAGAACTTGTTCATCAAATCCTCTGTACTCATGAAGAGCATTCTTATCAGTTTAGCCTGCCTTACCGGATGTTTCAACAGAGACTTGAGACTATCGATCTTTCTCATCTCCGTTGGGGGAACGACTATGGGGTCCGCCACTATAATCTTGTGGTAGAAATCGGAGAGGTAACCGTAAAATTCTCTCAATTGCTCTTCATATCCTGGAAAGTGTCCGGAGAGCTCCTTAATGAACCTTTCCAGATCCGGCCAGAACACGATCCTTTTTTCTCCAAATGTCACGGTGTACAAAGCTTCGTGCCTTATAACATCGATGTCTTCACCGATCTCGTTGAAGACGAATCTGTGCGAGTTAAAGCCGCGATTTCCGAAACCAAAAACCATGCCGACAGCCGAGTCGAATGTGAAGTCCTTCCTTCTGAATATCGAACAGCAACCACCGGGAAGATAGTGCTGCTCGACCACCAGGGTTCTTAATCGCTTTTTCGCAAGAAGCGCAGCCGCGGTCAGTCCGCTCAACCCCGATCCAATCACTATGACATCGTATTCCTTCTCAGGGAAGAAGACACCCTTCATAAGCCCCTCCAATGCTATCAATTAGGCAGTTTAGAACTAGTCTAAAGTATTTTACATCACTTTTGCAAGCATTTTCTAAGTTTCTTCCTGAAACCGGGAAGAACTTTCAATAAAGATTGCACTCTCATATGGTATAAGTGATGGAGTGATTTCGCGTAAATCAGCACGCTGGAGGTAGTACATGGAGCTCAGAGAGACCGACAAAGGTTTGTACGGAATATCAACAGGGTATGATCAGAGAATTCGGGATTCTCAGAGTATTCTTGATCTTATTGCGGATCTCAACTATTCAGGTTGCAGTGACTTCATTCTCTACAAGGAGGATTTTTCGGAGGACTTCTTCGATCTGAAGACGGGGGTTGCCGGAGATATCCTTCAGAAGATGGCGAATTACAGGATAAGGATCGCCATAATAGGCGATTTTAGCGGCTATGCCAGCAATAGTTTGAGGGCTTTTATACGCGAGTGTAACAGGGGAAACCAGACTTTCTTTGTTGCGGATGAAGAGCAGGCGTTGTTGAAACTTACGGGTGAATACATGGGAAAGACGATCGATGTGGCTACCGGCAATACCCTCTTCCTGACAGGCAAACAACTAGCCGGACAGATAGATATCGAGGAAGATGTCACCTTCAGAGGACTCACTGCCGAAGCGAAGGTCAAATACCCCACGGCTAAAGCCGGGGGCTTGTAAAAGCTCTATTTGACTAGCCTGAGTGCTTCGAGCACTACGTTATCGGCAAATGTATAGGCACCGTAGGATGCGTTCCCAAGTCT
>LVBU01000197.1 GCA_001603185.1 Thermotogales bacterium Thermo_02
AGCGACTCCTATGCAGATTGTTTCTTTCTGGATCTATTGTTCCAGAAGCTCTTCCGCCCACTCTTTAGCTATTTCAACATACTCTTCAAGCCTTGAGGCAGGCTCTTCAAAATCGGCCTCCTGGATGATTTCGTTGCCCTTCAGTGCTTTCTTAAGATCTTCGAAAGTAGATCCGATCATGCCCTCATGCGTACAGAACAGGGCGATCTTGACGCCCTTTATCTCGGTCTGCTCAAGAAACGTTCTCAACGGCGGTGCATAAGTGAAGGCCCATACCGGGGAACCAATAACGATGAGCTCATATTGACTTGGATCGAAATCATAAGATTCCAACACGGGAGTGCCGTTCATCTTCACAGATTCATTTCCCCAGACATGTTCCTTACTGCTGTTATACTCGGGGGATGTTTCTATCTGTTCAGGATTTTCGACGTGGTGATAGAAAGTGCGGGCCGAATCTCCAACAGGTACCAATCCAAGCAAGTCACCGCCTATGGCTGACGCGATTGCCTCCGCCAGAGCCCGTGTGCTTTCATCAAATGAATAGTAAACAACTGCTGCTCTCTTCATTTTTGACCTCCTTTCGGATTCAATTATAGCCTTGTTCACAACGATTTACACTACAATATCTACCGAAAAATAAAAGCAATTCTGCCAGTGTTGAGTTGCTTACGTTTCGGAGGTACGCGGCGTGACTGGAGTCTACACGGTCAATATCAGAGACTCTTCAAATTCAGCATTTTCGTATGATTCGGTGAGTTCGTAGTTTCGGAGAAACTGTTTGCTCAGTATTTCAGTAGTTCTAGAAGGTGTCTTTCGAGCGCTTTGAGCGAGAGGCGTCCTGAGCCTATTTCGAAGTTCTCGTTGAGCTTCTGCTTCACGAAATCCCCTCTAACGACTTCCCTGGAGAACCTACTTGCCTCCCGTTCAACTCTATCCCGGGGAACATGCAGTAATCCATTGTGTTCTGAGAATTGATCTCCCAGGGAGAAAGTCCAGAAGCCCAGTGGGGCGATATCACTCTTAAATACGGGGTACTCGAAGACAATGACGGGCAATCTGGCGAATATCGCTTCAACAAACTGATTTCCCCAACCCTCAATAACACTCGTGTAAGTGAAGAAGTCGGCCAATGTGTAGGCGTCCCAGAGACAATATCTCTTCTCGGGAACCTGAGAACGTACTGCATTTACGATCTCGTAGGCATCGACAAGCCTGACATCTCTCGCAAGTGCGTACTGGTGTATTCTGCTGCTGTAATCCATGCTTTCCTGCTCAGGAGAACCTGCAAGACAAATAATGGCCCTTGACTGGTCATCGACGGCTCTACCGTTGTACAGTGTCTTTCCCCTAATATCATCGAGATGGTTTTTCGCGAAATGCGATACAAAATCTATCGCCATTTCTATGGCTTTTCGTTCAACAATCCTCGTTGCCTGAAGGAAAACGATGTCAGTTTCACCGATATTGAGTCTTGAACGCAAGTCCACATTGAAAGCGTCTCTCTCCCATGGCTCCTGGTCAAAGTAGAAGACATTGGGAATCACTCTCGAACTAAGCCTCTTTCGCTTCTGCAATTCGCTCTGGGCGAGTGAATTGATCGTTACGTGTTCTATATCCCCGCGTAAGGGCGGACAGTTATCGTGTAAGAGCCGCGCTACGAGATTACAGGTTGGGTGCGAGAACCTCTCGCGTTCCCAGTAGAAGTCGTGATGAACGCCTAAGGTCCTTATTCGCGATTCCCCCGCAAATCTTTCGATTGCCGTAGCGGCAGCTAGGTTGTGGCCCAGAGACCAGATGTTGTTTACTATCAAGAGTTCTGGTCTCCATTCTTCGAGATTTCTGCGCAAGCGCATCTCTATGGAGTTGGAATACTCTTCAATTCTTCTCGCCAGTTCGGATTCGGGGACCTTCAGTTTCGAAAAGCACTGTTCATGGAGTTCTGTATTCGTCCGATAGTCATAATTCATTTCGGGAATCTCATAACCCGCTTTGCCCCCGAGAGAACCACAGACATACTTCACATCGTGTCCGCATCTTCTCAGGACGGTTTCCCATTTCTCCATCTCAAGAGAGACACCGTCTTTTTCGCCCGACCTGAAGTGAACGAGTCCGATTCTCATATTAGAATCTCTTGGGCTTCAACACTTCGCTAAGGCTTTCGAAGTGAGGTTTTATTTCTGGACCGGTTTTCAGCATAAGCAGCTTGTAAAGAATATCCACTATGACGAGTTCGCCTATCCTGTTCGTCACTAAATAGCTTGGACCCTTTGTCGTCGTTCCACAGTAAAGCACAGCATCTGCGTGCTTAGTCATTGGCGAATCAATCCCCGCAGTTATTGCAACGGTCTTGGCACCAGAATCTCTGGCGACTTCCATGGACTTGACAAGATCCCTGATCATCCCGCTATGACTGACTCCTATTACCAGGTCCGTCTGCTTAAGTCCCGAAGCGACCATTACCTGAGCATGAGGGTCGGTGTACGACGCTGAAGGTATTCCCAGCAACGAGAATCTCAGGGAACCGTCAACGGCTATAGGAGCTGATCTTCCGACCGCAAAGAAGAGAGCAAACCTAGCGTTGAGAATCATTTCAATTACCACTTCTATGGTCTCGGCTTCCAGAACTTCCCTGGTCCTTCCTATCAGGCCAATATTCTCTGCAAATATTGCACCGACTACGTCTCTGGTGGTCTGTTTACCAGTGGTTTGAACGACCGCTTCAGCAGGGAAGCTAACCTCCCGGGCAAGTGCGATCTTGAACTGCTGGTACCCATCGAAGCCGAGCTTCTTACACATTCTATATATCGTCGCCTCGCTGGAACCGCTGAACCTCGCGAATTCGGTTATGCTGTAATGAATAACGTCGTCGGGCCTCTCTATGATGTAGCGGGCCGCGAGCTTCTCAGACTCGCTCAAGCTTTCAAATACCCCTTGTATCTTTGAAAGAATCACCGTTTCCACATCTCCCTCAGATAACCAAGGGAGTTCTTGAACAGCTCCAGCTGTCTCTCGACGACCGCTTCTGCCTCGTCATCGGAGAGTTTCACAGTTTGCAGGACAAACGAAGCTACTCTGGCAAAGTAGAGCGGTATGAGAGATTCTATGAGAAGCTCTCTGAGATCCCTGTTCCTGTACGCGCAGGAGTAGGAGAAGACGATCTTTGTCCAGGTTGTGGTGTCGATCTCTCCGCTCTCTCTTGATGACTTCAGCTCTTTGCAAAGTTCATCTTCGAGAACATTTTCGATGAAGTCCCAGTGTGCATCTATGCCGGCTCTCGCAACATTTTTGAGGTTCTCAAGGTCGACGTTGACGGGCTCGGGTCTGACATTTGGAAGATCGCCGTATATGGGTGCAGTCTCCGCAGAAAGATCAACGTCTAGCCACCTATTCTGGTAGACTTCCATTAGTCCAAAGAGTGTTCCGACAACCTGGCTGAACATGGGCCCTAGTTCCTTGCCCGGGTCTTTCACATCGTGGATTTTCGCACCCAACGCTGCTTGATGCACATTTCCACCGCCTTCGCACAGTGCCAATGTCGTAAACCATATGTCAATACCGAAGCGTGCCACGTCGCTCTGCCAGACCTCCTCGGGTTTGGTGAGATAAAGCTCTATCATTTCCCGGCTAATACCGAAATCGCCTCCAATAGGTTGACGCATCTTCTTGCCATATAGACACGAGGTCAATGGATAGCAAATGTGGTTAGTAATCGTACCGTCATACTTATGCCTCTGGTAGTACGGCGTCACGTAACACGCTCCGTGTTCGAGTATCGGCGTCGCTAGACGCTGCAGCCACCATGGCGCAACGCTCCTCAGATCAGAATCGAGAAGGACTACCGCCCTTGCTTCCAACTCTCTTGCAGCCTCTAGGATCGCTCTAAGCGCACTGCCTTTTCCTGGCACACCACGATAGCAAAAGCTGATTTTTCCGACGTTTCCGGTGTTAACGGCTATGAATCGTTCCCGAGTGCCGTCGGAACTACCGCCGTCGGAGTTCAGAATTATCCCGTTCCCTCCGAAGTACTTCACAAGTCCCTCAGCGGAAACCTTTACCACATGTTCAATTGTTGACGCGTTATTGTAGCTTGGTATGCCTACTACAAGGTCAAAGCCCTTTTCCTCTTCCGAGAGCCTGCTGATAGTCGTCTGGTCAAGTGCTTTCGGCATACTGTCACCTCCTGTTTTATCTATATAAGTGTAGCAAGAAGGAACTCGGTTGTCCTCCGCTTTATCCTCAGGGAATTTAATTCAATGAAGAGCTCATTAAGCGCTTGCGTTCCCTCTTTTTCTGTCAACTGCATGACCGAAAGCCTAAACTCAAGAGCTCTCCGCATTTTGCT
>LVBU01000198.1 GCA_001603185.1 Thermotogales bacterium Thermo_02
GTCTGAGAGAAACTTCTTATCTCTCGCTGATTTCTCCGGATGAGCTCTGGGAGATTATTATCCTCTTCACTTTTCCATGAGGAAGACCGGGTTGATCTCTATCTGTGATTACGTTATGAATCTCCTGGGTCTTCGCAAAGGGAAAGGGGGAAATGGTTCCCAGTTTTGTGTGATCCATAAGAAGGTAGTTTTCTTCGGAATTTTCCAGCATTATCCTTTTGATACTCGCAGAAAACGGGCTCAACTCAAAGGTGCCCTCTCTCAGTTTAAAAGCGCGACAGGAGAAGAAAAACTTGTTCGCATAGATACTTCTCAGAGTCTCTTCGGCTCTTGGACCGACGAGGGAGTTGAATCCATACTGAAGACTTCCCCCGGAAGATTCCACAGTGAATCCTCTTGATCTGGACAGAGCCTGCAGCGTATGAACTGCATTGGTTATTATGTGAAGGTTATTGAATGATCTGATTAGATTTAAAGCCAGTACATAGCAGGTGGAGCTCTCATCGAGAAAAATGACATCGCCCTCTTCTACAAACTGAATAGCCGCTACCGCGAGCTTTTGCTTCTCCTCTCTGTTAGATGAAAGGCGTTTGTTGAAGTCAGCGCTCTCGGTTAGGTCAGATTCCAGAAGCTTCACAAAACCATATCCGATTACGATCCTGCCCGCCTCCTGGAGATGCTTCAGATCCCTTCTGACAGTAACCATGGAGACACCAAGCGAACCCGCCAGTTCGTCTGTCCTTGCAGAACCTTTCTCTCTGATTATGGTTAGAATTCTCTGGATCCTTTGAGATCTTGAGATTCTTTCCAACTTCTTCCACCCCCGGGAAATGTCGCTGATACTATCGATTATATAATGTCTGAGTTTCCGAATACTCCTACAGTGCTATCTGGAAATATGATAACATGTTATCAGCAAATATCTGACTTCTGTTATCGACGATTTAGATCAATCAAAGGTGTTTAC
>LVBU01000199.1 GCA_001603185.1 Thermotogales bacterium Thermo_02
TCGACGTCCTTATGAACAGAATCGCCTTGCGCGACAGACCTTTCGAGAGGACTATGGACAGAGTCTATATATCTTTGCTGAGCGACGCTTACGAGAACTATCTGAGTTCTGACACAGGATTGCCTGTGCTGAGAATAGATACATCTAACATCGATTTTGTAAGGAATGAAACTGATCTTCAGGAAATCTTCAATAGAATCGAGGCGAGTTTATGATACTTGGAATCTGTGGAAATATCGGTGCGGGAAAGTCTTCACTCACAGCTCTTATGGAAGAACATCTTGGTTTCAGGGGAGTTTACGAAGCCGTTGACGAGAGTCCCTTCCTTCAGGACTTCTATTCGGATATGAAAAGGTGGGCCTTCCATTCTCAGCTCTTCTTCTTGATAAAGCGTTTTGATTTTCTGAAGAGAGTTAATACCGAGGGTGCCGTAATACTTCAAGATAGAACGATCTATGAAGACGTGGAGATTTTTGCGAGAAATCTTCACCTGATGGGCTATATAGATAGCAGAGATTGGAAACTCTATCTCGACACGTACAAAACTCTTTCCGATCACCTTAACAGGCCTACCGGTCTAATATATGTGAAGTGCTCCGTTCCGGTTCTGCTGAAGAGGATAAAGAAGCGGGGAAGAGAATTTGAAAGCGATATCAAGCTGGAGTATATAAGCAGGCTTAACGAACTATACGATAACTGGATAGATGAGACTACTTTCTGCAGAAAACTAATAATCGATGGAGATAAATATGATTTCATGGAAAGTATTGAAGATCGAGCTGATGTTCTTCATTTGATTTCGAGATTTACGGCTGAGCTGATGGCCGGTGTCCAATCCAGGCTTTTCACCAGATAAACCTGAAACGCCCTTCGATTTGCTTTTGACGACATTTCGGGCCAGACAGAGTCTTTATTGTCTATCTTTCTGGTAGAATAGGGATCAAAGACACAGCAGGGGGTATTCGATGAGAAACGAGGCCGTTTGTGCATATATGATTGAGAAAGACCTCGATGCTGTTCTGTTTTTGCTCTCAGACACAATCCACTGGTACTTTGAAGGTGAAGTTGATGCACGAGTTGATCAGTCTTGTGAAAGAG
Organism: Thermotogales bacterium Thermo_02; assembly: GCA_001603185.1. Taxonomy (GTDB): domain Bacteria; phylum Thermotogota; class Thermotogae; order Petrotogales; family Kosmotogaceae; genus Mesotoga. Next base: position 1,099 of record LVBU01000199.1, read on the forward strand.
CTGCCTTTTTTCTTCTCGTCACAAAAGATGTTGTGATTGCGATATGTCCCGAATATGATTTTTACAGACTTAAAGAAGAAGTGCTCCCGAAGAACGTCGAGATTCTTTCGTATTCAGTTGATGAAGGACCCGAAAATGCATTGAAGAGGTTTTGCAGGCCCTTTGAGAAACTGAGAATGGACACGGCTTACCCGGATATTTGCTGCTTCGAAACTCTTGAGAACGACTTCTTTCTCATTATGCAAGAACTTAACGACAGAGAGATAATGAAACTCAGGGTTATGGGAAAGCTCAGCGAAGGCATTATGCACGAGTTCGCTCCAGAACTTCAGCCGGGCATGACTGAGCTTGAAATTGAGAAGGTTCTGAGAGCTATTCTTATAGAGTCCGGTCTGGAAGTCCCGGTTCTCTGTGTCGGTTCCGACGATAGAATCGAGAGATACCGCTTTCCTTTCTCCACAAACAAGAAGGTCTCAAGGTACTTGTTTATAAGGGCGCAGGTTCGTAAGCATGGATTGAGAATAGCCTTTTCGAGATACTTTCACTTTGGGGCTGTACCTCAGCCAATACAGGAAAACCACGAAAAAGTTGCCGGCGTATTTGCAAGAGCGGCCGTGGTTATGATGAAGGCAAGCAGCATGGGAGAAGTCTTTGAAGAGATAGCGAGTTCTTATTCTTCGCTTGGAATTAAGGTTGATTCCGTTCAGTATCCGGCCGGAGGTTCACTTGGATACTCCGATAGAAGGTTTCTCATTTCTCAGGGAAGTGCAATCCAGCTCAAGACTCCGTCTAGTTACGTATTAAGTCCATTTGTCAATGGAGCTTTTAGCGAAGATACTATTCTGTTAAAAGAAAATGGAAAGGCCGAGTTTATTACTCTCGGCGAGGACTTCCCAAAGGTCAAGGTTCGACTCGAAAGCTTCAGAGTGCATAGACCGTGGATTTTGGTTATTTGAGCAGAATCTCCGGCGTTCATGTGAAAGTGATGTACAATTGAAAACAAGAGTTCATTCAAACTACTGTGATGCTATGCATTCTGGTAGTGGTAAACTGTCATTAAACAATCTCAACTAACATAGATCAGGTGCAAAGATGCGAGATTCTACAGAGTTCGATAGACCTGAATACAGCAGAACCAGAAAACTTGCGGTCCTTGAAGGATCTTTTTTCACTATCGCGTTTATTGTAACTCAGGGCTTCATTGTTACCGGGCTTGCCCTTGAGTTTAATGCGTCAGAGTTCATGATCGCGATAATCGGTGTCCTTCCTACCCTGGCCCAGCTAACACAGCTTGTTTCACCGATGATCTTGAAGCGCTTCAAAGACCGTAAGAAGTCTATGCTTTTCTCAGCTATGATTGGTAGAATACCGCTCGCATTTGTTCCCGTAACTCTGGCTTTCGGGATAAAGAATCAGTCCTTGCTCCTGATTCTGCTCGCGCTTATTTCTCTTGGAAACTCTCTGGTTGGGACCTTCTGGGCGTCTATTATGCGAGACGTCATAGATCCTGAGAAGACTGGCAAGTACTACGGGAAGAGAAATCTTTTGCTATCTTTGACCTCGATTTTAATTACTCCCGTTTACTCTTACATACTTGATACATTTGACGGGAAGTCTGGTTTTACAATAGTTACAACTATGGCCAGTGTCTTTGCGTTAAGCTCCATATTCCTTCTCTCAAAACACTATAG
>LVBU01000200.1 GCA_001603185.1 Thermotogales bacterium Thermo_02
ATTCCACACCAAAAGGGAATCCTGGTTAAGTACCGGGAAAAAACTCTAGAAAAGGGGGCGAAGCACCTTGAGTAAGAAGATTTTGCTAGTTTCATTGTTAATCTCCATGGTATGTTCCGCGTTTGTCTTTGCCGCTGTAAAGGGACCGATCTCCGACATTGTCTATTTCAACGTTAGAATGAAGGAAGAGATCGCACTTAAAGACACGGCGGAAGGTATGACCGACATCTTCATGTGGGGAGTATCAGGTCCCACAATCTTTGGACTGGATCAGGTAACAAGAGAAAAGTTGGAGCTTTATCCAGTTCCATCCGGTTCATGGTCTCTCCTGATGAACCCGGTTCCCAACGAGGCTCCTTACACAGTTGAAGTCGGTGGAAAGGAGGTCTTCAACGCTTTTGCGATAAAAGACATCAGGTTCGCCATGAACTTCCTTATTAACAGACAGTTTGCCGTTGACGAGATTCTTGGCGGTGCAGGGTTCCCAGCTTACACAATGGCGACTCAGGGCCAACCGGGAACTTACAGGTATAATCTCCTTGCCACAAAATTCGGTTTCACGGCGGAAGGTAATGAGACGCTGGCAATAGAGGAGATTACAAAAGCTATGGAAGCAGCCGCTGCCCTTCCTCAAAATTCCGGTAAACTAATCAAGAAGACAGACGGTTTCTGGTATTTCAATGATGAGCCTGTCACAATCAAGTTTATAATCAGGGTAGATGATCCCAATGGACGTCTAATACTCGGCGAATACGTCTCGAATCAAATTGAGAAGGCCGGAATAAAAGTCGAAAAACTTCTCTGGGACAGGAGCAGAGCCGGTATCACAGTCTACGGAGGAAGCGACCCAAAGGATCTTGTCTGGCAGATGTACACCGAAGGCTGGGGTGCAGGCGCAACCAGGGCATTCTGGGAACACATAGTCGCTCAGATGTATGCCCCCTGGTACGGCTATATGCCGGGAAATCAAGTCGAAGGTTTCTGGAACTACGCTCAGGACGAGATCGACGAAGTTACACTCAAGGCCTTTACAGGAAACTTCCTGACCGAAGAGGAGTACTGGGAACTAGCGCTGAGAGGGCTAGAGCTGGGTCTTGAAGAGGCGGTAAGAATCTACGTGGCAAACCAGGAAGACTTCTATACGGCCAACAAATCCAGATTTGTCGACAGATTCGCTTACGGTCTCGGAGACGGTCTTAACGAGTGGTCAATAAAGACTGCCCAGACTCATGACGGTGTTCTCTTTGTGACACTCTTCTCCGCAATGGGATCACTGTTCATGGACGCCTGGGATCCAATAGGAACGAACGGATTCAGTAGCGTTTACTCGAACGCGATAGCTGGCAACCTCTACGATCCGTCAATGTTCGAAAGCCCGGCTTCGGCTATTCAGACTCCGTTGAGAGCAATTCCTCTCGAAGTAGATACTAAGGTCATGAGAGACGAAGACGGCGAAGTCGTCGGTGCCTTCGAGGTCCCTCCAAACGCTATCAATTACGATCCAGAATCGAAGAGCTGGGTTGAAGTCGGAGAAGGTCACAAAGCGATGTCGATGGCGACGTATAGTTTCACTTTCGGCAACTTCCACCACGGTCAACCGACAACGATAGCCGACTTCATGTACGCGCATGGTTTCGTAAACGAATGGACTACCAAGAACAGCGAGGACGACCTTCGCTATGAGCAGGGATATGCATCCAAGCTTAAGGACGCCCAAGATACGCTAATTGGCTGGGTTATCCACCCCGACAATACTATAACTGTCTACTTCAATTACAACTTCCCGGCAAGCAAAGAGAGGGTTGCGGGCTGGGCAGCTCCCGGTATAGGTGTGTCGGCATCCGGTCAGGCCGTAGGTTGTGCCTGGGAAATAATTGAAGCGCTGGCTCTTCTTGTTACCGAAGGTAGCCAGTCCGGGACTACGTATGCGATAACAAGAGACCCGGCCGTTACCGAAGTCGATGTCCTTTCCCCAAGCTGTGTCAGAGACGTAAAGGCAAAACTCAACGATATGATCAACAGTAAACATATTCCCGACTATATAAAGGGATATGTCACCGAAGAAGAAGCACTCGCAAGATACCACGCAGCGATAAGCTTCATAGACAGATACGGACACGCCTACATAAGTAACGGTCCATTCTACCTCTCCAAGTTCGACACAAGCTCAAACTTCGCAGAACTAAGAGCTTTCAGAGATCCTACCTACCCGTACGAAAAGACCTACTGGAAAGAGTATCTCAGGGCGATCAGACTGAGAATAGATAACCTTGATGTCCCGGCTCTTTCGACATTCGGAATGGATATCAACGTCATGATCGACGTCTCCGAGGTTCTATACCCTGCTGACATTGCGATTCCCGCAACTAAGGGATCTGTAGTAGTTACCTTTATAACAGACGAAGCGGAGTTTAGCTTTGACGCCGAGTTCCTTGGAAACGGTCTCTTTGAAGCCGTAGTGCCCGCCAGCGCATTAGAAGGTTTGCCGGCCGGTTCTTACAACATTATGGCGATAGCCTCCCTTGAAGGCGCAGTTCCAGCATCTGCATCTGTACAGGTAATACTCTACTGATAGACAATCTCTGATAGTACCCCGCAAGGGGTACTATCATTCTTTCGAGGTGTCATATGTACTGGAAATACGCTTTAAAGAGAGTAATTTACGGTTTCTTGATGTATGCCATCCTTATATTCATCTTTTCGGCTCTTTTCAACACCGTTATGGAACGGACTCTCAGGGCTCAAATTGAAGAACAGGTTCGAAGCGAAACCATGAGACTTACGAATGTGAGCGCGCAGGTTCTGCAGGAATACGTCGTGAACAGAAGGGCGGAATTGTACTCCCTTTACAGGCTCGACCGACCTGTTGCGGAAAGAGTCATATGGAGAACAGTAGATACCATCACTCTCAATCTGGGAAATTCAACGTTGATAAGATCTGGAGACGGCAGCAGGAGCGTCTGGAAGATAGTCTCAGAGGCCATTCCTAATACGCTTCTTCTCTTCACACTGGCAATTGTAGCCGACATAATAATCGGAGTCTGGCTGGGCTTAAAGAAGGCTCAAAAGGCCGGAGGGGTCCTCGACAGGAGTACCTCGGTCGGTACTATGGTAGTTTTCGGCATGCCATCATGGTGGCTTGGGATGCTATTGATCATGTTCTTCGCATATACGGTTAAGATCTTCCCTTCGGGTGGGCTCCACGCAACGCCTCCCCCCGAAGGAATCGCAAAATTCTTCGACCTTATCTACCACCTTGCCCTGCCTGTTCTCACGCTGGTGGTCCTCGGGTTCTGGGGAAGGGCATTCCTTACGAGAAACATAGTGCTCGGGATACTTCAGGAAGACTACATAATGGCGGCCCGCGCGAGGGGAATACCCGAGAGAAAGGTCCTCTACGGTCACACTATGCGGACGGCCGCTCCTCCTATAGTCACTATGTCTCTGCTGGCGCTACTGGCATCAGTCTCGGGAAACATAGTCTTTGAAGGTATCTTCTCATGGCCGGGAATGGGTAATCTTTACTGGATAGCTCTTCAGCAGAACGATGTCCCCGTTCTCATGGGTAACCTTGCCGTCACTACGGGGTTATACATAGGCGGCCTGGTCTTGCTCGATCTCATCTACGGTCTTTTGGACCCCAGAATCAAAGTTGGTGGTAAAGCATGAGATGGAGAGATATTGGAGAATCGATAAAAAGCTTCTGGAGTGAATTCAGAAAGGTGAAATCCGGTATAGTCGGCTTGATCTTCCTGGGTATATTCCTGTTTATTCTGCTATTCGAAAGGTTTATCGTCCCATTTCCAGAAGTAAATAATAAGTGGAGAGATATAACCTTCTGGCAGGATCTTCCGGCAAGCGCCGCCCCTCAATGGACAAATCTCTTCACTTCCAAAAAGCGTGCAGTATCCGAGTCTATCACCGAGTATGAGCTCTCCGAAACCGTTGCCGGAACAGTAAGGATATTTGAGTTCATTTTCGACTATGATTACACGGCTAGCGTAGCACCTTCAGACGTGATCTTTCACGCGACGGGACTGGGAAAGCCAACTGTCGTTATATCGATAATAAGGCCAGACGGTCTTGCGATAGATCTTTACAGAAAACAGATGGAAATGAACAGAACGCAAGAAATCCGAGTGGCGATCGACAAAGCCTCTCAGAATGCAGCCTTCAACTTTGGCAGAAGATATGATTCAGTGGACGGGATTCCGGTACAGACAGTGAAAACCACCGACGTAATCTTCTCAAAAGCAGAACCCGGGATTTTCAGAAGGCCCGCTGCGTTAAGTGGTACTTACAGAATAAAGGTAACGCTTCTTCTTCAAAAGGCCGACGAAAGAGTTGATACAGTATACCTGAATGTTGCCGGAAGGGTTCATGGAATACTCGGAACAGACAACTCTAAGAGAGACATCTGGAGTGGCGTACTGGCCGGAGTGAAGTGGGCGATGCTAATAGGGTTAATGACGGCCTTAATATCGGTCTCAATAGGTGTCGTCTACGGAGTGATGAGCGCCTATCTCGGAGGCTGGAAAGACTCTCTAATGCA
>LVBU01000201.1 GCA_001603185.1 Thermotogales bacterium Thermo_02
TCCTTATCTCGTTTTCTCGATGTTCTTTTCGCTCTTCAAACCTCTTACCTCTCCCCCCCTCTCGCCTCTGGTCCGCTTTACCAAGGATGGGTCCATGCTCCGGGACGAGGGACGAAGGACGGGTTTGCAGCTTTTGGTGCTCCTCTCGGAGGTGGACGGCGAACGGAGGACGTCTCTTTCGCTCTTCCATCTTTTAGTCTTCTGTCTTTCGAGAAACGGAGAAATACTAAAGTCAGAGGAGTGTTTTCTGTTTAATCGCTTCTCTTTCTACTTCATAGTATCTCAATGTCTCTGACAGGATTTTTCGATGGAGTGAAAAGATGCTAGTATTGGTTAAACGATTAACTAAACGTTTAACCAGAATCGAGGTATTGTCGATGGCTAACATGAAAGACGTTGCCCGTATAGCTGAAGTCTCAATAGCGACTGTTTCCAATGTGTTGTCCGGAAACAAGTATGTCAGTCCGGAACTAAAGGAGAAGGTTCTTGCAGCTATTGAAGACCTTCAATACAGGCCAAGCAAGATCGCAAGGAGTCTGAAAATAAGAAAGTCCTTTCTTGTTGGTCTGGTAATACCGGATATCACTAACCCGTATTTTGCAGAGATTGCCAGAGGAGTCGAGAGTATCGCGCTCAAGCACGAGTACCAGATGTTCCTCTGCAACAGCGACGGAGACAAATTGAGAGAAGAAGAGACTATAGACTCATTTCTAAGTCACGGAGTCGACGGTGTCATAAACGTGGCCCCGAGAATGGATGAGACACTACTTGCCGAACTGTCCGACGGGATGCCCATGGTGATTCTCGATCGCCATCTATCTATAGAGAATCCGCTGATCGACGTCATCTACACAAACAACTTCAAAGGTTCCGCGCAGTTAGCCAGACACTTTCTGGAGAAGGGCCACGAGAGATTCGCCTGTATCGCAGGTCCAAAAGAAGTACCGACGGCGGTCAGGAGGCTTCAGGGCTTCTGCTACGAACTGAAACAGGCAGGAGTCTCCGATGACTCTATCTCTGTGTATTACGGGAGCTTCAAGTATGAGGACGGCTTCAACATGATGAAAGCTATACTGAAGCTCGAACCTAGACCGACGGCGGTCTTTGCCGGAAACGACATGATGGCCTGGGGAGCCATAGAGGCAACGAAGGAAAACGGCCTTTCAATTCCCAAAGATGTCGCGATTGCCGGTTTCGATAACGTTTTGTACTCTTCTCTGGTAGTCCCGGCTATGACGACCGTTCACCAGCCGAAGTTTGAAGCCGGCCAGACGGCAATGAAGCTCCTTCTGGAAAAGATACTGAGAAAGGCTAAGGGAGAGCGGGTCGCGACAAGAAAGATAGAATTGGATTCCAATCTTATAGTAAGAGATTCAACCAACAGCTAAAACTCAGGAGGTGAGTATATGAAAACTAAGGGAATACTGCACAACGATCTGGCAAGAGAAGTAGCAAGGCTCGGGCATGGGGATATGCTCGTTATTACTGACAGGGGCTTTCCATTTCCGAGACACAAAAACACAGTGTGTATCGATGTTTCTGTCGGTAGAGACCTTCCAAAGTTTGTAGACGTGGTAAAGGTGGTTCTCGAAGAGCTCGAAATCGAAAAAGTAATAATTGCCGATGAGACGAAGACCGTAAGCCCTGCCGTGTACGCCGAACTAAAAGAGGTAATAGCCGCTGTCAAGAACAAGGGAAACGACATCGTAGAGGAGAACATTCCTCATCCGGAATTCAAGGATCTGGTGCTCAATGGAGGCCTTCAGGGCAAGGAAGTCAAGGTCTTTGTGAAGACAGGCGAGTTTACGCCTTACGCGAATATTATACTGGTCTCCGGTGTCGATTTCTGAAGTCAAAGGCATCTATGAGAACTAGCCGGTCAGTTCTCACCACAGCAGTTAAACGTTTATCTACAGTTCTGGCCGCAGTCTGAAGAGGTGATACAGTGAACGCGAAAGTTGAAACTTTGAAAGAGATATTTGGAGTCAAAAAACCGATTATAGGTATGATTCATCTAAGGCCTCTGCCCGGATCTCCACGTTACTCGCCGGCAGAGCTGGGCATGAAGGAGATCACTTCTATTGCGCTTGAGGAGGCCAGAATTCTTGAGGACAGCGGTGTTGACGGTCTTCAGGTAGAGAACATATGGGATTTCCCGTATATGAAGGGTGAGCGAATCGGTCATGAGACGGCGGCAGCATTGGCAGTTGTTACCGACAGAGTGAGGACAGCCGCAAATATCCCCGTAGGCGTAAACTGCCACCTGAACGGAGGAAGGGCCTCTCTCGCTGCGGCGATAGCTGCCGGGGCGAGATGGATAAGAGTCTTCGAATGGGTCAACGCCTACATATCGCACACCGGATTGACTGAAGGTATTGGCGGAGACCTTGCCCGGTACAGACACTATCTCGGGGCAGACGAGATCAAGTTTATGTGCGACGTAAACGTGAAACACGGTAGCCACTTCATTATTTCGGACCGGACAGTAGAAGAACAGGCGCACGACGCCGAGTCTGAAGGCGCAGAGATGATAGTCGTAACCGGGTTCGAGACAGGAATCGCACCGAATGCCGCCAAGGTGAAGAGTTTTGCGGAGTGTGTGGAGGTGCCGGTAATAATCGGTAGCGGCCTTACGGAAGAAAATGCCGCAGAGTTACTAAAATTCGCTGACGGAGCTATAGTCGGGAGTTATTTCAAGAAAGACAATGACTGGCGAAACCCCGTGGACGGCAAGAGAGTTTCGAAGTTCATGGAGCGGGTTAATTCTTTCAGAGAGGGGCTTTGTGATGCTTGATTTCAGATTCAACGGCGAGATCCTCTGTATGGGAAGCATCAACATGGACCTGGTAATGGTAATGGAGCATCTGCCCGTACCCGGTGAAACGATCGTTACGGACAACTTCTCGACCTATCCAGGCGGTAAGGGCGGGAATCAGGCCGTCACTGCCGCGGTTCAGGGCTCGAAAGTGACGATGCTCTCAAAGCTTGGCGGAGACAGCTTCAGCGAACAGCTTATTGAAGCAATGAGAGCAAGGGGCGTCGATACCTCGAGAATTCTCAGGGATAGAGAGAAGACTGCGGGCATTGCGATTATACGGGTTGACCGGAAGGGGCAGAACTCTATATCCTTCACACCCGGGAGTAACGCCTTTTTGACACCTGAAGACGTTCTTGAAAACTCCGATCTCTTTGCTCCCGGCAAAATTCTTCTGCTTACTATGGAGATAAGTCTCGAAACAATATACGCTGCCTTGAGGCTGGCCGCGAAGAGGGGAATGTTCGTAATAGTCGATCCTGCCCCGGCGCCTTCGACTCCTTTTCCGGCGGATATTCCGCAGCTCATAGATATAGTCAAACCTAACGAATCGGAAGCCAGTGCACTGACGGGGATTGAAGTGAGAGACGAAAAGAGCGCCGAAGAAGCTGCAAAGCAGCTTAAGGAAATGGGTTTCAAGCTGCCAGTAGTGACTCTGGGAGAGGCGGGAGTAATTGCCTGGGTTGATGGAAGCTTGCTCAAGATCCCGCCTGTCAAGGTCGAGTGTGTCGACACCACGGCCGCGGGCGACGTTTTCTCCGGAACACTTGCCTCGGCTCTTTCACTTGGAAGGGGCCTCGAAGAGGCACTGGAAATTGCAAACTGCGCAGGGGCTCTCAGCACGACGGTAGCAGGTGCACAGACCTCGATACCGGATAGAGAAGAAGTCGAGAGACTATTCGAGAAGCGGGTGTAGAAGTGACCGGTACAGTTCTGAAACTTGAAGGAATAAACAAGTCTTTTGGAGGAATTCACGCGCTGAAGAATGTGAACTTCGAACTCGCTGAGGGTGAGATTCACGCGCTTCTGGGTGAAAACGGCGCCGGCAAGTCTACTCTGATAAAGATCCTTACGGGCGTCCATAAGCTGGATTCTGGCAGTGTAAATATCCACGGCAAGAGTGTGGAAATCGAAGATCCGGTGGATGCGAGACGCAAAGGTATAGGAGCTATTTATCAGGAACTGAGTCTCATAGACAGCCTCACCGTTGCCGAAAACATCTTCCTCGGCCACGAACCTGTATCGGGTGTAGGCGGTATGATAAACAGAAAGCAACTGGTAAGTAGAGCGACGGAGTACCTGAATAATTTCGGCATCTCAATCGATCCGGGAATCTACGTGTCCGAACTGGGTCTCGGTCAGAAGAAAATCATAGAAATCATCAAAGCCCTTTCGATTAACGCCGACATACTACTTCTTGACGAACCAACGACCGGTATGAGCAAAAAGGAGATCGAAACTCTCTTCGAGATAATGGACGATCTAAAAAAGAAGAAAGTGAACATGATCTACATATCTCACCACCTGGATGAAGTATTCAGAATCTGCGACAGGGCAACCGTTTTGAGAGATGGTGAGAATTCCGGAGTCTTTGAAGTAAAGGACGTGGATCTTAAGACTCTTGTGAGAGCGATGCTCGGAAGGACTCTGAAGGAGGAGTTTCCAGAGAGAGAGGGCTCTCCTGTAGAGGAAACGATTCTTGAAGTCAAGGACTTCAGGGCCGAAGGCATGGTCGCACCGGTAAGTTTTGAACTGCGCAAAGGCGAAATCCTCGGAATCACAGGCATAATAGGTTCGGGAAAAAGCGAATTGGCTCTTGGGCTCTTCGGAGTGGTACCCAGAAAGAGCGGTGAAGTTATCGTAAAAGGTAAGAAAGCTTCTATTTTCTCTCCAGACGACGCAAAGAAACGTGGTATTTCCTTTGTTCCCGAAGACAGAAAGGTGCAGGGCCTTTTCCTGAAGCTTCCTGTAGAACACAACCTTACAATCGCAAATATCGAGCTGGCTATGAAGAGAGGAATACTGTCCGGCAAGAAACGGCTGAAACTATCTGTGGAAACTGCCAGAAGACTACGGGTAACGCCTCTTGATGTGAAAATGGCCGCCCAGAATCTCTCCGGTGGCAACCAGCAGAAAGTAGTAATCGGAAAGTGGCTTTGCGGAGAGACAGACATTCTGATCCTGGATGAGCCGACACGTGGTATCGATATCGGCGCGAAGACAGAGATCTACTCTCTGATAAACTCTCTCGCCGATAAGGGAGCTGGAATACTAATAATGTCTTCCGAATTCAAAGAAATGAGCGGCATTTGTGACCGAATTCTAGTTATGAGAAAGGGCAGCATTATCTCGGAACAGTCCGGTAAGGAAGCGACGACCGAGAAGCTATTGACGCTGGCACTTGGAGGGTAGACGCGATGGACAGAAAGAATGCAAAAGATGAGTCATCTCAGGCCGTATGGAAGAAAGTAAGGAGAATGTTGAAGGGAGAACTGGGGCTGATAATAATCCTTGTAGGCCTCATAATAGTCTTCTCGCTGCTCTCTCCGTTCTTCTTCAACTCCAGAAACCTTCTGAACATTACCAGACAGGTCTCTATAACTCTGATAGTGGCAATAGGAATGACCTTCGTCATCCTTACGGGAGAGATTGACCTTTCCGTAGGTTCGGCGGCTGCCCTGGTAGGTGTCATGACTGCAGTAGTTCTCAGAGAGACCGGCTCGATTTTTCTAGCCATGGTCGCCGGTCTCCTGATGGGAGTCGGTATTGGAGTTACAAACGGTATACTCACAGTCTATGGAAAGGTTCAGTCATTCATAGTTACTCTTGCGATGCTCGGAATCGCAAGGGGAATCGCTTTAGTCTGGACCGGGGGCAGACCGATCTCGAGACTTCCAATTGAGTTTGGAAACATGGGAGCAGGGTATATAGGCCCTGTACCATTCTCTTCGATAATCGCGGCCGGAGTCTTCGCACTCGCCTTCTTCGTGCTCAACAAGACCAAGCACGGAGTGTACATGAAATCCATCGGTGCTAATCGCGAAGCGGCAAGGCTTTCGGCGATACCGGTTAAAAGGTACAGGGTCCTGGCCTTCGTTATCTCCGGCCTTATGAGCGCGCTGGGAGGCATACTCATAACTTCCAGATTGCTGTCGGCGCAGCCTACTGCCGGTGAGGGCCTGGAGCTGAATGTGATAGCCGCAGTTATCCTTGGAGGAGCCTCGCTATCTGGAGGCATAGGAACCGTCCTGGGAACACTTCTTGGAACCATGGTAATAGGCGTTATCGACAATGGAATGAATCTTGTCGGTGTTTCATCTTTTTTCCAGCAAATTGTGAAAGGCGTAATAATTCTAGTCGCAGTACTTGCAAAGCGTAGTGATTAGGCTTCAACTAACCGAAAAGAAGGAGGGGTAACATGAAAAAAGTCATTCTAGTAACTCTGATCGTTGGATTGCTCGTGTTCACAGGCATGGCAGTAAAGACAATCGGTTTTGCAGTATCCACTCTGGCCAATCCGTTCTTCGTAACTATGAAGGAGGGGGGACTGGCTAAGGCAGCCGAGCTCGGCCTGAATATGATAGTTCTGGATGCTCAGGACTCTCCTGAAAGACAGTTCTCACAGGTGCAGGATCTCATAACCAGAAGGGTCGACGTGCTCATAATAAACCCGGTCGATTCAGACGCAATAGTCCCTGCGGTTCTTGAGGCGAACGCCGCAAAGATACCCGTAATAACAGTTACGAGGCCTTCCAGAGGCGGAGTGGTGGCACAGCATCTAGATATAGACAACAAAGAAGCAGGAATGCTCGCAGCTATAGCCATGGCGACCGCTCTTAACGGAACTGGAAAGGTCGCAATCCTTGAAGGAATCCCAGGAGCGCCGTCAGCCGTTGACAGACAGGCCGGTTTCGTCAATGAGCTCAAGAAGTATCCCGGAATCGAGATAGTAGCCTCTTTGACTGCAAACTATTCGAGAGAACAGGGCTCCACAGTTGCAGAAGACATTTTGCAGGGTAACCCGGTTCTTAACGGAATCTACGCTCACAACGACCAGATGGCTCTAGGTGCGGTAAGAGCCGCCGTGGCAGCCGGTAGACTCGGTGAACTGAAGATAGTCGGAATCGACGCAATCGACGACGCTCAGGACGCGATTAGAGCTGGCGAGATGATCGCAACAGTTCAGCAGCAGCCAGCACTGCAGATGGCTATGGCTGTCGTTGCCGCCCAGAGAATAATCAACGGGGCGAGCGTTGAACCGAAGGTAATAATTCCGCTGAAACTGATAACCATCGACACACTGAAGTAAGCTACTAAAAGGGGCGAGGTGGATCAGAGGTAAGGTTGAGAGGCAAGAGGTATGAAGATCAAGATCTTTTCGCTCTTCTGAACTCTGGCCTCTCGCTTCTTCTCTATTCGTCGCGCCTGTTCCGCTTAGTGGGCTGCAAGAACCGTGGTAGGTTGTGTGTTGTAGGTTGTTGGCAAGAACGAAGAACCGCTCTTCCGCTTTTGATCTAATTCCCCGCTTGAGCGGGGGGGACCGCTTGCGGTGGGGCGTGTGCTCTTGAGAACCGTTGTACGTTGCTCGTTGTAGGTTGTTGGTAAGAGCGGAGAAAGAGCATTGTCGAGAGTCTTCTTGAGAATCGTGGAGCGTGGAGAGTTATGAGAAAGATCGAGAGTTCGCTTCGCTCACGAGAGAAAAGTAGCTCTCTCCTCTTCTCGTCCTCTCTCTCAATCTCGTGTTTTCGCTCTTCTGACCAAGAACCTGGACGCGCATCGGAACGAGGAACAAAGCTCCTAGCTCCGGAACTGCTCTCCAGCTCTTTCGAAGGACGGGTCCATGCTCCGGGACGAGGGACGAAGGACGGATTTGCAGCTTTTGATGCTC
>LVBU01000202.1 GCA_001603185.1 Thermotogales bacterium Thermo_02
CTCAAGAGCGTAGGGTCAAGAGATGGCGCGGTGTGAGTACAGACCTTGTGAGGCCAAGCTATTTGCTCCCCTTTCGGGAGAGTGTCCCCCTCAAGCGGGTCATCTCATTCCGTTTCCATCTCCTGCCACATCAAACCGTACGTGCGGATTTCCCGCATACGGCTTTCCTGTATACTTCACCACAAGGTTTATGGGACCTATCGAGCTGGGAGTGCTTTCTGTCGGAGATACCTTATCTTGTAATCATTGTAGATTCCAGTGATTTTGATTAACTCCTCCTTACTCCACCTTTTCCAGCCGAAGCCTTTCTTCTGTTTCTTCCTCATCATGTGTCTTCTGAGTTTCTTGTTCACCCAGTCTCTTATAAATCTGAAGACTTTCTCTGAATTACCTACTCTGAAGTAGTTTACCCAGCCCCTCAATATTGGGTTTATCGCTGCAACCAGTCTTTCTAAGGAGTTTGAGCGATAGACCTTGAACTGGTACTTCAACTTTTCGAGTAATACCTTTCTAGCCTTCTTGTTTGGTTTGTAGTTAGGTCTACATTTCCCATTCTTGGCCTTAACCATCGTGAATTCAAATCCAAGGAATTGAAAGCTACCCTTCTCCATGTTGACTATCTTGCTCTTTTCTTCGTTGAGCTCAACCTCTATCTTCTCGAATTCTTCCAGTAGTCTCCTATTGACTTTGTCTACCCACTCTCCGGGATAAACAAGGACCACAAGGTCATCTGCATATCTTGCATAGCTTACACTTCCGGTTACTCTGCCTGCTTTCTCCAGCATTTTGTCTATCTCGTTGAGATAGATGTTTGCCAGTAATGGCGAGAGTACTCCCCCCTGTGGTATCCCTTTCTCTCCGTTTGTCTTGCATATGAGTTTAAGTAGATGCATTACCTCTGGATCGTCTATTCTCTTTGCAACTTTCTCAAAGAGTATATGGTGTCTGACATTGTCGAAGAAGCCTTTGAGGTCAAGGTCTATCACGACTGTCTTTCCTCTGAACAGTTCCTTGTCCACTCTTCTTATTGCTTTATGCGCGCTTCTTCCCGGTCTGAATCCAAACGATCCTTCCTGGAAGTCCGTTTCGAATATTGGTTCGAGGATTAGCTTCAATGCTCCCTGTACTATCCTGTCCCTTATTGCCGGTATCTTCAGTATTCTCTCTTTACCGTTGGCCTTCGGGATGGATACGCTTCTGTACTCAAATGGTTCGTACTCTCCCTTGAGCAGTTCCTGAAGTAGTTCGAGAATATAGTTCCTTACCCCTATCTCCTCGATCTCTTGAAAGCTTACTCCATCCGCTCCGGGAGAACCGTTGTTCTTTCTGGCCATGTAGTAGGCCCTTTCCAGTGTTTCTACCTTACAGATATGGGTGTATAGTCCCCAGAATCTCCATTCTGGTTCGGCCTTCGCCTTGCGGTATATCTTGTTCCTCACTTCCTGCAGGGATATGAATCCTTTTCTCATTCCGATTCCTGCCTCCTTTGTTGGTAACAAGAGCTACATACAGTAGGGTCCCTTTACTCGGGAGGAGTTACCCTCCGTCTTAGCTACTACGAACCCATCCGCCACCCTCTGGTCTTTCAGTCACTTTCCCATTTCGGTTATATGACCTACCTCGTTCAAGGGATTTCTCCCAGGTACCAGTAGGGCTTCTCCAGTTGCGTCGAATGTCCTTGTGATCATGCCATCGCTAGCACCCCGCCGGAAGATATTAGCGTTTCAGTCAGTCTTCGCTACTATCTGCTGTCTTCGCCCGGTGTGCAAGAGCTCGACTTCCGGAACTGTAGTTTCAGGGCTACTCGTGCGTTCACTCTCGTTATGGCCTGACCACTCGCTTACCATACCTAGTATGGCTTTGTCAGTAGACTTCAGTAGTTCAGTTTCCTTCCCCACTGCTATCCAAGCTACGGGGTTCTGACTTCTTCCCCGGTGGGCCTTTTCCCCCACTGAACATTCTTGCCTTTGCTGGACGTGCACAC
>LVBU01000203.1 GCA_001603185.1 Thermotogales bacterium Thermo_02
TAATTATACAGTGTAACTTGCCATATTGAATTATACAGGAGGTCTAACATGCGAATTGGAATACTGACCGGAGGTGGAGATTGTCCGGGTCTAAATGCAGTTATAAGGGGAATTGTTAAGTCTGCACCCAATAGCGTGGAGATAATAGGATTAATGCATGGCTGGAAGGGTATGGTCAACTGTGAGTATATGACTTTAACAGACAACGACGTTGAAGGTATCCATATACTTGGTGGAACAATCCTCGGAACTGCCAGAACAAATCCTTTCAAGTCTGAGGAAATGCGTGTAAAGATGGAAGAGAATATAAAGAAACTTGGATTGGATGCGATTATCGGAATCGGAGGTGACGACACTCTCAGTGTAACTGCCAAACTTGCTTCTATGGGATACAAAGTAATTGGCGTACCCAAGACAATCGATAACGATGTCTCGAATACTGATTATACTTTTGGTTATCACACAGCAGTCAACGTTGGTGCAGATGCAATAGATAGACTCCATTCAACCGCCAAGTCACACGGAAGAGTGATTTTCGTTGAACTCATGGGACGTGAGGCAGGCTGGATTACTATAGAAGCGGGGCTAGCTGCGGGTGCCCACCTTATACTTATACCCGAATATCCCATGACTCTCCAGGAGATCACAGGCTTCGTAGAAAAGAGAATGCAGAATTACGGATATATGATAGTGGCCATTGCCGAAGGTTTCAAGCCTACGGAACTGGAAAATGTAGTCGGCGACCTGAGCCAGATCGATGCTTTCGGTCACATAAAGCTCGGAGGAATAGCCCACTATCTGTCAGATGTGGTAGGCGAAAGAACCGGTTATGACACCAGATCCGTTGTTCTCGGACACCTGCTGAGGGGTGGCACACCGACAGCCTTCGATAGAACGCTTGGAACCAGATACGGAGTGCACGCAATGGAATTGGCTCTTAAGGGAGACTTTGGAAGAATGGTGGCCTTGAAGGGGAGTGAAATAGTCTCTATACCTATTGAGTATGGGATAGCAACGAAGAAACTTGTTCCTTACGAATACTATAAACTGGCCCAAATATTCTTTGGATGAGGAGTAATCGTGCAGAAATCTGAGCCGGTAAGGCTTGCAAAATACGCTATTGAAGAGCACATTTCGTCGGGACTCGTTCCTGTACTTCCGGAATGGGTAACTGATCATTTGAGGTCTTCCAGAGCAGGCTGTTTTGTCTCTCTCCACAATTCAGATGGTTCTTTAAGAGGCTGCATTGGTACGATTTCACCTTTATCTGAATCTCTTGGTCTGGAGATCATCCGCAACGCCATTTCTGCTTCCAGCAGAGATCCTAGGTTTCCACCCGTAAAGGAGACCGAACTCCACGATCTTGAGATTACAGTGGACGTTTTGAGTGAACCAGAAGAGGCAACACCCAAGGATCTTGATCCCGAAAGATATGGAGTTATTGTTGAGAAGGGCTGGAAAAAGGGTGTCTTGCTTCCAGATCTTGAGGGTATAGAAACAGCGCAAGAGCAGCTTAGAATAGCACTGTTGAAGGCCGGAATAGCGGAAAAGGATGAGTACGACCTTTTCCGATTCACTGTCAAAAGGTACTACTGACAGTACAAGAGGTGGTTCTAAATGAAACCAGCCGTATATTTCGATGATTACGGAGAAGAGGGGACACTCAAGTGTTTGCTATGTCCCCACAACTGTGTTCTTAGGCCGGACGAAACCGGTCTCTGCAATGTGAGGAAGAATGTCGACGGGATGCTCTACTCACTTAACTATGGCCAGCTTACATCGATAGCGGTTGATCCTATGGAAAAGAAACCCCTATTTCACTTCTATCCTGGCGAGAGTATCCTATCAGTAGGTTCATGGGGCTGCAATTTGAAGTGTGATTTCTGCCAGAACTGGGAAATCTCCAAAGAAAGACCCAAGGTGATCAAAAGAGTGGTACCTCAGCAGCTGATTCAGATAGCGACTGAACGCTTGTCCAGGGGAATAGCATTCACTTACAACGAGCCGATCGTCTCATTCGAGTTCATTCTTGATACATCAAGAGCTGCAGCAAAAGAAGGCATATACAGTATCCTTGTCACTAACGGTATCATAGAGCGTGAGCCAATGGAACTGCTGGCTCAATCAGTACGAGCAATGAATATAGATATCAAGGGCTGGAATGAAGACTTCTATAGATCTGAAATAGGCGCAGACCGCTCGATTGTCCTTCGGTCTGTCGAAATAGCTCTGAGTGCCGGCACACATGTTGAACTTACAACTCTTGTGATTCCGGGAAAGAGTGACGACCCAAAAGAAATGGAGGAACAAGTTAAATGGATAGGAAGCCTGTCACCCGATATTCCTCTGCATATCAACAGGTACTTTCCTAACTATAAGTGCAAAATTCCACCGACCTCCACAGAAAAACTCTTAGAGCTTGCCGAAATAGCAAGAGCTGAGCTCAATTACGTGTATATCGGAAACGCTTCCCTTGAAGGACAGACAGATACTTACTGCAAGACATGCGGAAATCTTCTCATCCAGAGAAAGCCTGGTAAGATCAGCATGAGTGGTATAGACGAAAAAGGCAGGTGTACCGGTTGTCAAAGAGAAATTCCGCTAGTTTTCTGAAAAGCAGAATCTTTATCTACGGAATCTTTTTTGTCGCTGCCGCCGCGACTTTATTATTGCTCTTCTTTCGGAACAGACCTCTCGAATACTACGATAGAACTGAATACTATCTCGGTACCTATGTGACCGTAAGAGTCGCTTCCAGCAAAGTTTCGCCCACAATACTTGCAGAAGCAGCGATGAAAGAGATCGAACGAATCGACGAGAAATTCGGCAGTCGAAGCAGGGGAATTGTTGCAGAAATAAACGCAAATGGTGAGGCGTCCGGACTGGACAGAGAGACAGTGTTTCTCATTAAGTCTGCTCTTGATATAGCTAGAAACACTAATGGCGCATTTGATCCGACGCTCTACTCTTTGACAAAACTATGGGGTTTTGATGATGTAGCATCAGAAAAGCAAATTCCTCTCGATGTAGAGATTACTGCCGCTCTTGAGAATAGTGGTTACTCCAAAATAGTTTTGAATGAAACTGAAAGCCACGTTAGACTTATGGAAGGCGTAATGCTGGACCTTGGCGGGATAGCTAAGGGTTACGCTGTCGACATGGCGATTGCCCGAATAAAGGCCCTCGATCCCGAAGCTACAGGCTTCATAGATGCCGGTGGTGACATCGGCGTTATCGGTCCAAAGTACGGAAACAGGCCGTGGATAATTGGAGTCAGAAATCCAAGAGGCGAAAGCGTACAAGAC
>LVBU01000204.1 GCA_001603185.1 Thermotogales bacterium Thermo_02
ATCGGCAAATGTATAGGCACCGTAGGATGCGTTCCCAAGTCTTACGCTCTGCGGTTGGTAATGAATAGAAGAAGACCGGGAAAGTCTCTCCTGGTCTTCTTTATGTTATCAGCTGACAATAAGATTTATCACGATGTTCGGATCAAGTACTCTGAAAGTGAAAGATTCGGCTATGAAGAGCTCTACCTCAGAGTCGTTGTGACTCTGGTATCCTATCTCTAGGTCTCCCCCTATGACCATCTCAAGGTCTTGGTGATCCTTCGGCAGAAGCAAACCACCCTGCAGGACTCTGCTGACCACTATACTGGAACCGGTGATAGATTCTATTCTTTTGACAACGGGATAAGCAGTTACGTGCGAACTGAGCGTTGCCATCACGTCGGGATTCACTACAAGCACAAGAGGTCCGTCCACAAAATTATCCCTCAGTTTCTGAGTTCCTTTTACAATAGTCTTTACAATGTCTTCGGGTTTCTTGCCAAGGGCTATGGGCTCGGTCATTGCCGCTCTTACAAGCCCCTTGATCGACGCCCCGTCCAGACCGTTGTATATTGCATCTTCTTCAAATAAAGCTATCTTTCTAGCGGCATCTTCCAACATGCCAAGATCCGGATCAGCCACTCCTCTTTCTATGTTATCTAACTCCCAGCGATTAAGTTTGAAGGGAATTCGAAGTTCGACCAACGGGACCGCCTTCCTCAAAGCCGCTCCAACCTCGCCGTCTACGTTCAGTACCTCCAGCCTTCCGTCAGGCACGAAGGAGTAATCCCAGCCCTTTGGCCCGACCACATTCACAACTCTTCTGGCCGAGAGATAGCTCCTCAGAACCTGTTTTGCCCTACTGTTTATCTCTTTCCATGCTTCACTCGAAAGCGGTGCCAGCTGCCTTTTGAACAAATCCATATCCTTCCCTCCTCACTCGGCCTTTCCTATTTTCAGGCTGCTTGCATTCTCTTCTTCTCCGGATTCTTCGACTTGAGTTACCGGAACAGAAGTGAAGAGATATGTCCTCAATTCACTGTCCCAGCCATCCATGTTTCTTCTAAGCCACTCGAGGGCCATGCACGCGTGTTCGATTTCCTCGTCCCTATTGTGAGCCATGATCGCCTTAAGCTCAGGATCTTGGGAGACCTCCACTCGCTGGTTATACCAGTCAATAGCTTCGATCTCCTCCTTGAGGCTTGTTAGAGCCCGAGAGATATTCCTTGCCTTTTCGTTCAAAGCTTCGAATGGTTCGTTATAATTGCTCATATACTTTGAGCCTCCTTTCGGAAATTGTCCCTCACCAATACAACTGTATGACGGATTCCGTACCGATTCGGTTTGAAAACTAACGAAGATCTCGAATTATAGTCTTCCTGTCAATTTGAATTTCGCTTGTGCTCAGTTTTTGATTGGATAAATGTGAAAAAACGTAGCTACTTTGCTTCTAAGAAAGTAATGCGCGACTTTACTCCCAAAAAAGTGATAGCAAATCCGTCTCCCATGCTTTACATACTACAACATCCGCAAGCGGTCAGCAATATTCCCAATAGTATGGCAGAATATTGATGTTGTATCGTTTGCATGTAAGGCATTGTTAAATGTCCTGGAAGAGACTGTCGAATAACATCGGCAACGGGAGACTTACTCCGCGTGGAGGTAGACTTCATGTTTGCCTACGATATTAGTAAACACCGAAAAACACTGGAGAGAGAATCATTATGTGAAAGGAGGGAAGTGTCATTCCTCAACGAGCTAAAGCGCAGTATCTCCTGACGCTGCTTCTATGAGAGTTGCTATTGCAGGAACCGGATTTGCAGCCAGTATCCATGGCCGAATGCTCAGAGAACTCGGACACAAAGTTGTTGCGGTTGTCGGTTCGAATCCCTCAAACACAGAGACTCTAGCTAGGAGCCTTGGAGCGAGAAAGTGGGGACATGATTATGGGATTGCGATTGCTGACTGTGTTGATTCTGTGCATATCTGCACACCTCCTGCTCTGCACTACGAAATGGCCAGAGCCGCAATCGAAAACGGAAAGAGTGTTGTCTGCGAAAAGCCCCTTTGCTTTGACAATATAGAAGCTGAGGCGCTTTTCAGGCTTTCAGCGCAAAAGGGCGTTGTCTGTGCTGTAGACTTCAATGTCCGCTTCTACGAAAGTTGTAGCAGGGCAAGGAAAATCATAGCTTCATCTAGTTTTGGAGAGGTACTTCTGGTTCATGGAGCTTACTTGCAGGAGTTTCACATCCTCCCCGACGGCTTTTCATGGCGATATAGACCGGAACTTGCGGGCCCCATGAGGGCAGTTACAGAGATAGGTTCACACTGGATAGATCTTGCAAGATATTTGACAGGTCTCGAAATCACGAGTGTATTCGCAGACTTTGGAGCTTTTTCGGAAAAGAGATATCTTTCTGACGGGATAATGTCTTACGAAGGAGGCCCGATGTCTGAAGAGATAAGTGTCACTTCGGAAGACGCTGCAACGATTCTTTTCAGGTTCTCTAACGGTGCTAAAGGTTGTGTTGTTGTTTCCGAAATCTCGCACGGCAGAAGAAATCGGCTGGCAATTGAGATAACTGGACGGCACGAGTCAGTGTGGTGGAACTCCGAAAGCCCGGGCGAATTGAACAGAGGTCGGAAGAGAGAAGAGATTGCAAGAGATTTGGATCCGTTTTCAGGAGCGTTTGCAGATACTTTTAAGAGTCTGTTCAGAGAGTTCTATGCCGACGTGGCTCGCGGAAAGGCATCCGCGGAACCGGCATACCCAACTTTCAGAGACGGATATATAAATACCAGAGTATGCTCGGCGATACTTGATAGCTCATCTCAGAGTCGATGGGTTGATGTTTGACAGCGCAAGCTGATGCAAATTCCCAATAACAAGGAGAGCAGATGTACAGAGAAGATTTGACCGGAATTAGTGGTGCCCATCCAGATACGATTGCTGTTATCAAACACTTTCGGTTTCGGCGCCTGCCCGTGGAAGGCACTCTTTATACAAGCACATATCGCTCGACACTCAAAACCCGGGACGGCAATCATATGTCAACTGCGATGATAGGAATGTACTCCGAGCTTCCCCTGAGCGTATCATGCTTCCACAAACTGAGTTATGATGAGATCTGGCACTTCTACGGGGGAGATCCTTTTGCTTTGATACTTCTCTATCCCGACGGATCGGATGTCGAGATAATAATGGGCAGCGATATCGTGAAAGGTCAGAAGGTTCAATTTATTGTGCCCGCAAATGTCTGGCAGGCCGGCTTTCTACTTCCGGGTGGGAGATACGGGCTTTTTGGATGCACAATGGCTCCAGGTTTCACGGGCTCTTTCTTCGAGGCCGGTGTGGAGAATGAACTCATAGAGAGATATCCGCGTAGGAGAGAAGATATCGTAAGACTGAGCGTAAACGGCAGCGCGGTCAAGATGCCGGAAGACTTTTCAGGATAGGCTATTGGTTTCTCCTATCTCTGGTCGAAAAGCCTCAAAACATCAAACCTGAAGCCGACTCTCCTTCTATCCTTCATCTTTCCGGTCTTGAACGTTGTAGAATTCCGATGAAGGGAGATGATTTGGTTGGATTTTCTGCTGGCCTGGTTCACCGGTCTTCACAATCCAGTCCGTATGATCGAGATGCTGAAAGGCAAACCGGCTCCCCTATGGGGGCTTAAAGGCACGCTGCTTCGCGCATTACTCGACTCGCTGCTGGTCTATCTGCCACTGGCAATTATGGGCAGAGAACCTACATTTCCGTCGTGGTTGTCTTTCGTCTCCACGGACAGCTATTATTCCGTTTCTGTGTTTCTCTTCCCGGTATACCTAGTCGGTCTCTGGCTTCTACTCTCTTCACTGATCCACTTGATTATCCGTATTTCTGGTTTCAGAAGTAATATAGATCAAATCATGAACATTTCCGGCATGGCGGCTCTGATCGTCGGGAGTGTTCTTGTCTTCTGGGACTGGATCTGGATCGCTGCCGGCTGGAAGAACGAGATATTGCTTGGAATAAGCCATCTCCTATTCTCCGTCTGGGCTTTGGTTATTGCTTCTATTGGGTTCAAAAGAATTCTAGGCCTGTCCACGAGGTTCTCGATCTTTCTCAATGTAATCTGGATATTGGCAGGAATGCCACTTTCGATGATCTTTGTCAGGCCTCCCGTTTAGCGGTTGCCTGCCTATTTGCAAGCGTTATTTAGAATCGAAGCCACCACGACTTTCCAGACAGACCGATCAAGGCATAATGTTTATGACACCCAGAACAATGGCCGCTATCGAAGAAATCACGGCTACTGCCAACCATATACTGTTGGATCTCCTGAGAGCCGCTATCTCCTGTGTTGTCTCTTCTCTAACCGACTTCACAGCTTCATCGACGATGGAGGCAATTTCCTCTCTTGTGACGAGGAGTTCTGCAGTTTCCTCTCTGAGAGCCTTTAGGTTCTCTTTATTTTCGGCCACTAACTCCTTTAAGCCGTTAAGATCGGTCTGTAACCTCTGTATAGATCTCAGATTGTTGTCTATAGCTGTTACGGATCCGTCGAAGTTTCCCTTAATGCTATCAAGTTCTACGCCGAGCGACTGGAGCTTTTTGTCGAGGTTTGAAAGCACGGCATTAAGTCCAGATATCCTAGCCTCTATCGAAACAAGGTCACTCTCTAACGATCCAATTCGCATGTCTATTTCGTAGGTCTTGTTGGAAAACTGTTCTGGCGAGACTCCTTCTGGAGGGATTGAGTCCCTCAGCTGAATCAAATCGGAGTTCAGTCTGATAAAACTCATAGAGAGGCCTCCAAGGTTTTCTCTCAAAGAAGCGATTTCCTTCTCGATTTTCTCAGAGTCAATCTGGTTGACTTTGGCGTCGGCCAGTTCAGCCAGAGAGTTCTCGACAGTGGCAAGCGAGATTTCAAGCCTTCCAACAGAATTTCCAAGAGTTTCAATTCCTGACAGGGCAGATTTGAGAGAAGTCTCGAAATCTGCTACAGAAGGAACTCGCTTTTCAAGGGCTACAACCCTATCGTTTATTCCTGTAAGGAGCAACTCCATAACTCCTATTCTGCCTCCAATATCGTTAAGGCGAGATAGCAGTTCCTTATTTGCGTTACCGAGCTCAAGTATTCTGGCTTCAGCCGAGTTTGCTAAGAGTCCTATCTGAGCGATCTTCGAGTCCAGCTCAGCAGTACTGTCCACAATGCGGGCGTCAAGAAACCCAGCCTTTTCCTCAAGGGTTTCTATCCGCTTCTCAGCTTCGAGAATACTGTTGGCTGTCTTCTCAAACAATCCTTCAAGGCGATTGGAAGCTACTGACAGCACTTCAAGTTCCGACAACAAGATGGTGTTGCTCTTCTCCAAAGCAGCCGCGAGATTTCCGATGGTCTCTACTCTAGCCGTTGTTTCCTCTACTACTCTGGTGAACTCATCCAGCTCTTCGGTAGTTATCGGCTTGCTTTCGAGACTCGAAATTCTTTCACTGAGCGAGAAAAAGCCTTCTTCGAGTTCTGAGAGAAGACTCTTTGCCTCTTGAACTTGTGGAAGCACCAAATTCAGATCCGCTATCTCCTTGTTAATGTCCTCTATATTTCTTCTGAGTACGACTATCTCACCAATATCAGCGCTGACAGAAGATAAGCGGGACTCAAGAGTGTTTAGTCTGTTCTCAAGGGATGCTGAGCGTTGTTGAAGATCTGAAGCACTGATATCAACTGCCGCTTTGTACTCTGCGAGGGCAACTTGGGTGTCCAGGAATAATGTGTTCAGTCTTCTGAATTGAAGGTTCAGTCCTTCGACGTTGTCCTGCAAGAAGTTCAACCTGTCATTCAAGTCGGCAATGTTCTCACTGATAGACTCGTATCCTTCGGTATTATCCGCAACTATATTCGAAGCCATCGCAAGTGGATCTACTCCGACCGACGCGATGTCCACGACTCTCCCGGGCTCTACAGATCGGATTCTCCATGGTATAAGTATGCTCTGTACCCTGACGTCCATGAAGTAATCTCTCAACGGATCACTTCCTGTCAGGACGAGCACTCCGCCTGAAGAAAGAGTCACCGGAAGAGCCATCGGAGAAAAAAGTGTCTCAACTCTGTAGAGCTCGACACTAACTCTCTCGTCGCTTACCGCATCTATTACCTGAATGGAGTCGAGCCTGATTTCCATAACCCTCTCTGACCTGAAGATCAACAGTCCATGAAGGAAAACCCCTTCCATGAGTTCAATGTCATTCTCAGAAACGGAAAACACCGGAATGAAC
>LVBU01000205.1 GCA_001603185.1 Thermotogales bacterium Thermo_02
ATTCACATATGCAAATATATGAATAAATGGAGGCCGGTATGTCAGAACAGAAACTCGATCTATTCAGTAAGTATCTATCAATCTGGGTAGCCATTGCTATGATACTTGGAGCACTACTGGGAAATATCTTGCCAGGACTTTCAGGAACACTTAGAGACTGGCAGATCGCCAATGTCTCTATTCCGGTTGCAATCGTGCTGCTTTTTATGATGTATCCGATTATGTTGAAGATAGAGTTAAAAGACTTAACCAATGTTCAGAAGAATTCCAAGCCTCTTATGGTAACGCTCATAGTCAATTGGGCGATAAAGCCCTTTACCATGGCCTTCATCTCCTGGCTTTTCATAAGAATAGTATTCTCGCCATTCATACCTGCCGGTACTGCGAACGAGTATATTGCCGGAATGATCCTGCTCGGTCTTGCGCCGTGTACTGCCATGGTTCTCGTCTGGACATATCTTGCAAAAGGGAACATTAATTACGCTCTCGTTCAGGTCGCCGTCAACGATCTAATAATACTCTTTCTCTTTGCCCCCATGGGAAAGCTTCTTATAGGGGTATCTACCGGTTTTCCGGTACCGCTCGCAACGATTTTCTGGTCTGTAGTATTCTATGTCGCTATTCCTCTTGGCCTTGCGGTGTTGACAAGGCATTTCGTGGTTAGGTCAAAGGGAAACAAGTATCTGAACGAGAAGCTCATTCCCAGGTTCGATCCGTTCACAAAGATCGGACTTTTACTGACTCTTGTACTCGTTTTCATGTTCCAGGGTAAAAGAATAGTAGACAATCCTCTTCATATATTGCTTATAGCGGTTCCTCTTATAATACAGACTTACCTGATTTTCTACATAGGCTATGTGGCAGTGAAGAAGCTAAAGATAAACTATTCAGAGGCTGCTCCTTCAACATTTATCGGAGCCTCGAATTTCTTTGAACTTTCGATCGCTGTTGCCCTTATTCTTTTCGGAATGGAGTCGGGTGCGGCGCTTGCAACCGTCGTTGGTGTTCTCGTTGAGGTACCGGTTATGCTATCACTGGTCTCTATAATGAAGAAGAGAAGAAACGAGTTTAACTTTTCAAAAACCCAATAGGAGTGTGAATAACTGTGAGAACTGTTTATATACCTCTTGCGGAGACTTTGAAGAGCCTTTCGAATGAGATTGCGCTCAAGATTCTGGGATACGTCAGGCTTCACGGAGAACTCTGTGTTTGCGAATTCGAAGGACTTCTGGATCTGCCTCAACCAACTATTTCCAGACACCTGAAGCTGCTGACCGATTCCGGTCTTCTGACTGTAAGGAGAGATGGCAGGTGGAGGTTCTTCAGCCTCTGCGAGCTGCCCGGATACGTTGAAGAGATAATAGAACTGGCCATTGAGGAGTATGATATCAAGAAAAAGGATCACTTCAAACGGTGCGGAGGTGCTGAATGAGACTTGCATTCTTTTCCGACATACATGGAAATCTTGAAGCCTTCGATAGAGTATTGAAAGACATAGAGAACCGCAAGATCGACAGATTGTACTGCTTGGGCGATCTTGTAGGTTACGGTCCTCAGCCTGAAGAGATAGTTAAGAGAATAAGAGAACTGGGTATTCCCACGGTTATGGGAAACTACGATGATGCGGTGGGCTTTGAAAAGGAAAGCTGTGGCTGTTCATATAACCCCGGCAGAGAAACCGAAATCGGTGATGAATCGATTAACTGGTCGATTGCGAACACTTCGGACGCCTCCAAGGAGTATCTCCGTAGTCTGCCACATACACTTGAATTCGAAGAGGAAGGCGTTAAGTTCCTTCTCGTTCACGGCAGTCCGCTCGACCATCTTCTGGAATACATAAAACCTACTACCCCGGCCGAAAGACTAGAAAAGGTTCTGGGAAAGGTCCATGCCGATGTCGTAATAAACGGGCATACGCACCTGCCTATGGTTCGCTGGGTGAAGGGGAAGCTTGTATTCAACGATGGGAGCGTGGGCAGGCCAAAGGATGGAGACCCCAGAACCTGTTACCTCATAGTTGATGTTGTAAGTGGCAGTCTCGCTCACGAATTTGTGAGAGTAGGGTACGATGTCAAAACCACGATAGAGAAGATGGCACAGGTAGGTCTTCCGCCGGAACTGGGAGTTGTGCTCGCCCTTGGTAGAAGCTATGAAATGGGTGCTCCAAAATCGACCGGTGAGATGGAGTTCAAGATCTGAGGGTTCGCCTGCACGGTTTTGAGTATTTACTGTACCGGCAAAGAACTCGTGCTTATATTGTTCCTATGTGGGGTGAGAAATGAAACTTAGAAGAACTCTAACGATCTGTTTGTTGCTATTTGTAGTGGTAAGCGTCGGCTATTTCATTTATGACGAAGCCAGATTGAACATGCTTGCGAAAAGAGTTTCTGATACTCATGAGCAAGGAGAGACCGATCTCTTAATGCCGTCAGACTATTCTGTCCTCTACTACTTCCACGGTACCGTTCGCTGCAAAGCCTGCCTGGATATGGAGAAAAATGCAAAGGAAACCCTCGAAACTCACTTCCCTTCAAAGGTGGCAGACGGTACTCTGAGATGGAAAGAGGTAAATATCGATCTTCCCGATAACTATAACTATGTAGATCAGTACCTGATTATGTACAAC
>LVBU01000206.1 GCA_001603185.1 Thermotogales bacterium Thermo_02
GTATAAAGGAGTAATAGGGTGGTCTTTGGAGACTTTCAAGAGTAGCGTAACCGAACACAGACTCGATTCGCCAGTTGTCCTTAATGGAGTCGGAACGCTGAGAGACTTTGAAATTGGCTGGCTTGAGTTGAAAGCAGACAATAAGTACGAGACATCTTTTCGAAAATGGCGCGGAAGAGAATCAGACCGGGATTGGAGGTGCTGAGTTGAAAACCACTCTCAAGAACATAGGCCTGTTAGTAACAATGGATCGAAACTACAGAGAGCTAGAGGAAGCTTATATACAGATTGAAGACGGAATAATAAAAGACATCGGTACCGGCAAACCGCCGGCCGGAGAGATTGAAATCGACCTTAAAGACCATCTAGTTACTCCCGGATTTGTCAATACACACCATCACTTCTATCAGTCGCTTTTCAGAAGCGTTAAGGAAGTTGCCTCGGCAAAGCTCTTCGAATGGCTAGTCTTCCTTTATGAAAAGTGGAAGAATCTCGACAACGAGGCGATCTTTGTCAGCTCAAAAATAGCTATCTACGAAATGATGGCGTCCGGTGTAACCACTACGACCGATATGCTCTATCTTCATCCTTCCGGTAGAGAGTACTTCATCGACAGCGAAATATCTGCCGCAATCGATACCGGGATTCGCTTTCACCCTACAAGGGGCTCTATGTCACTTTCAAGAAAGGATGGTGGCCTACCGCCGGATAGTGTTGTTCAGACTGAAAGGAAGATAGTTGAGGACTCAGTCCGGCTGATTGAGAAGTACCACGACAGTCGCAAACACTCCATGTTGAGAATAGCTCTTGCGCCCTGTTCACCCTTCTCTGTCACCGAAGAGTCGATGATTAGGACTGCAGAACTCGCAGAAGAATTCGACGTTCTGCTTCACACACACCTCGCTGAGACCAGAGATGAAGACGATTTCTGCATAAATAGAAAAAAGCTCCGACCTGTAGAGTACATGGAGAAGATAGGCTGGTTGAATAGAAGAACATGGTTTGCGCATCTGGTTTGGTTGAATGACGAAGATATCGAAAAACTTGCGGCAAATGACTGTGGAATGGCCCACTGTCCAACATCTAATATGCGTTTGGGTTCGGGCATCGCCCCAGTCAAGGAGATGAAAGAGGCCGGGATCAGAATTGGACTGGCCGTAGATGGTAGTTCTTCTAACGACTCCGGTAATATGCTTCTTGAGATTAGAAATGCCCTTATGCTACAGAGAGTCACCAAGGGTGCAGACGCGCTATCTCCTAGAGACGTTCTCGAATTTGCAACGATCGGTGGTGCGAAAGTGTTGAGAATGGACGATTATATTGGTTCGATAGAACCGGGAAAATCGGCTGACCTCGCAGCCTTCAGCCTTAACAAACTTTCAATGGCCGGTGGACTCTCCGATCCTGTCGCTTCTCTTGTACTATGCGATATGCATGGAAGCGATTTGGTGATGATTAACGGAAAGATTAGGGTACAGAATGGAAGAGTAATCGACAACGATCTGCCCGAGCTGATAAGAAGGCAAAACGAGATCTCGAAGAAGTTGATTGCGGGAAGACCATAGAGACTGTCTATCTGGAAAATCGATGTAATTTGCTCAGGAAGTTCGTACTTTCATGATGGAGGTGGTTCTGTGAAGAGAGTTCTGGTTACTGTCATCGTTATCCTGATAGTCACTGTTACTGGTTTTAGTTACAACTTCAACTTAAACAACATAGGAGGATCGATTGCATACTTTCCCATTATCCTCCAGACCTTTTCTGTACGCGGGTACTATCACATAGGGTTCAGACTAACAGACCCGTGGCGGTTAGGCGGCCTCGAGTTCACTCAGTTGATGCTGTATGCCGGGCCCACCTTAGCTTACAGTTCAAGTGGCGGAGACACCAGTTTCGAAGCCGGCATTAGCGGAAGGCTGTTTACGGGAGTCGAGAATCTCTCATTTCCATTCTTCGGCAGGAAGTTCATGGTGGCAATTGGGTTAAGGGGTTCTTCGACATACTCATTCGCAGACAAAAAACTCTCTCTGCCACAGGTCTCACCGGCAATAAGTATTATCGATGTCACTAAGATGACTGACAGGGCAAATTACTCGCTGTTTTTCTGGCCTCTGCCGGTTCTTCTTGGATTCGATCTGTACTTTTGATTCTAAGAGCGTTCGAGCCCCTTAAGGGGCTCGAATTACAGATAGGGTGGTTTCGATCGGTGAAGAGAAAAGCAATCTGCAACTGTTCTTCAATCCCAGGCAAGAGAGGTGCGTAATTGATTCTATTAAAAGAACTTGATTCTTCTACATTGGATTCGCTGACCGATCTCCTGGTGAAAGCGTTTTCAAAAGATCCTCTCGTCGCCTATCTCTTTCGAGGTAGGAACCAGACAAGGGAGGTCTACAGGTTTTACAGACTCCTCTTGAGTGTTTTTTCAAGCAAGGGTAGTCTGTACGTTGATTCATCTGAAGCGAATGGTTTGATTCTCTGGAATGACAGTATTGCAAGTCCGGGCTTTCGAGAATGGTCTAGATCAGGTATTGTGAACGTACTGGGATTGTCGGTACAGACTGTATTCAGGCTATTCAGGGTCGGTTTGACTGTCGAAAGAGCTCACAAACAGACGATAAAGTCCAGACATCTTCATCTGATCTTACTGGGAGTCTACCCAAGCAGTCAGGGAAAGGGCATTGGCAGAAGACTCCTAGATATACTTCTTGAGGAAGCCAATCGCCTCAGCCTCCCCTGTTATCTAGAAACTCAGAACGAGAAAAACGTTCAATTCTACGAATCTGCCGGTTTTACTGTCGAAAAGACTCTCCAAATCTCCAGGAGTCTGAAATCTTGGAGTATGTTGCGCACTCCTCAATAACTTCAACAATGTCGATAAGACGCGTCCGTCAAATAATGAGTAAGACTTGGAAGACTTCTTCAATCAACGATCGAGAAGTGAAATCTGCCAGAAAGAGGCTTTCGGCATAAGAGATAACAACTGTTCTGATAAGTCAAACGATAGATTCTCTTTTAGATTTTAAGTATTATAGACTGTCGAATTACTTCATAA
>LVBU01000207.1 GCA_001603185.1 Thermotogales bacterium Thermo_02
GACTAAAATAGGACTATGAATGGTAGTCGCTCTCTTTGCTCTGAAACGACCGTTCCGTATGGAGGTGTTTCTATGTTCAAAGGAAGAGTTTTGTTATTCCTGCTCCTCGCAGTCATAGTCCTGGTTCTGGTCGCGTGCCCTCGAGTCAACAGTAACCCCGAATGGTTCTTACCCATCGGAGACCGTTCGGTGGAAGAGACTAAGACCCTGGAGATAGCTCTGATCGATCATGTAAGAGACCCCGATGGGGATGGCCTTAGTTTCTCAGTAGCAGGCAAAGGTTTAGTGAGTGCGGGAGTTTACAGTTACACCCCGACTATCGGGGAAGCGATGCTCGAATACGGAGAGTCCGCAATCTATAACGTAACTATAACTGCTGACGATGGCAAAGGTGGTTCCGCAAGCACGAGCTTCAGCGTTACTGTCACGCCGACTAATAGACCGCCTGTCTGGGTGACGATTCCTGATAAAACCGTTCAGGAAGGCTCGACTCTTACGATTTTGCTTACCACATATGCCAGCGACCCTGACGGTGACACTCTGACTTTCGATGTCTTGAGCGGAAAGGGAGAGATAGACGGAAACAACTATGTCTACACTCCCGATTATGACGAAGCGTCTCTCGAGTACGAAGTCGCTGCCGTTTACGATGTTGTTCTTCTTGCGGTCGATACAAAAGGTGCAACCGCAACCACTGACTTCAAGGTAACCGTAACGGATAAGAACAGGCCGCCAGAGCTAAACATCCCTTCCCCTCAGTATGTTACAGCCGGCACTACCCTTAGCATAGACATATCTCTCTTTGCAAGCGACCCTGACGGTGACACTCTTGTTTACTCTAAGGTTTCGGGTGTTGGCAGTGTTACCGGGAACACCTACAGCTACTCTCCTGCCATTTCCGATACCGGCACCAGAAATGCCACGATTAGGGCAACAGACGGTAAGGGCGGTCAAACCGACCAGACGATTGTCATAAACATCAATCCCAGCGGTATAAACAATCCTCCGAACACTCCAAAAAACCCACTTCCAGCCGACAACGCGATGACCCAACCTGCGAGCCTGGCTTTATCCTGGGTCGGCGGAGACCCTGACGGAGATCCCGTGATTTATGATGTCTATCTTGGGCTCAGTCCGACTTCGATGGCGTTCAAGGCCAGTAGAACCAAGCCCACATACTCTACCGGAGTCTTGAACGCTTCGACGAAGTACTACTGGAAAATCGTGGCCAAAGACAGCAAGGGAGCCGTTACCGAAGGTCCAGTCTGGAAATTCAGCACAGCTCCAACAAAGGCCTTCGAAGAGACTTTTCAATCATATCCCACGGGGACGGTCACCGGCGCGTTTGGGAAATGGTTATATGTTGAGTACGGCAGCGTTCCAAATCCGATAATCACCTCGGTAGCGGGGCATACGAAGGCTCTATTCTTCTACGGTGGCCCGAACGGCTACAGCGTAGTCTACACACCGTTCGTCAAACTCTTCAAGTTGGGTTATCTCGAATACGACGTTTTCCTGGCGACGAGTGTCGATAACAGATGGGGCTGGATAGCTCCAAACAACACAAGTGCATTCACGGGGATAGGTCAACTGGGAGGCAGTTACGCTATACTATGCTGGACGAACGCGGGTGGTTCTTATCATTCCGAGAAGGTTATGGATATTTCGCCCGGAACCTGGTACAAAGTGAGAGTCATATTCAACCTGACAACGGGTTCTGCCGCAGTCAATGTCAATGGCGTCTTCAAGAAGAGCTTCACATTCACCCCTGTCGCCGGAAGTAGCGGTGTAAGAATGACTACAAGTAACGGCCGATACTCGTATATTGCCTTTGACAATATCAGCATCTGGGTCACTGATACGGGATACGTTCCCTGATAGACTACACTGAAAAGCTGCAATAAAAGATTCTTGAGGTTCGTCTCTTTGAATAGCAACTACCAAAACTCTCTTGAAACTTGAAGAGTGCATTCAACTGTGAAAAACCATTATAATGGTATCAAGAGGAATGGCAGATTTTCCTGCTGATTGTTGATGACTGAGATTATTCTTGGATGGTGGTGACTTGATTCTGCACAACTTACGCCTTGCAGTTATCGGTGATCTTCACTCGGGAGAGGATCGCGCTTCACTTCCCGGAAGTGTAGTTGCAGACCTTCTAGAAGGTCTGGTTCAACACTTGAATGAAAAAATTGAACCCGATGCAGTCATCGATCTTGGAGACCGACTGAACTGTTCTGACAGAGAAGCCGATCTGCGAAATCTTGTAAAAATCGATTCCGTTTTGAGTCATCTTCAATGTCCGGTCTACTATATTTGCGGAAACCACGATCTCGAAAACCTTGATTCGAGTGTGTATGAGAAGGTGCTGAAGAGAAAGTTGGAGAACAGATCGCTTACGATAAAGGGTTTTCGACTTCTTCTCATAGACTCGCAGGATCCGGTAATCGACGGTGTTGGCGGAAGTGTTTCGGCAGACTCTCTATCCTGGATCGACACTGAAATTGGCGAGTCCAGTGAACCTGTTATAGTCTTCACTCATCAGGCCCTCGACGATCAGGATCTCGAGGAGAACATGCACTTTGCCTCGATGAAAGAACTGGCCTACGTCGAGAACCGCCTTGAGATAACTAAGCTCTTTAAGAAACACGGTAACATTGTTGCGGCCGTCAACGGTCATCTTCACTGGCATAGCGTTTCACTGATAGACAACACCGTGTATATATCGGTACCTTCGTTCACGGAGACCTGGAATAAGTATGAGAAGATTCCCGGCGCCTATTCGGTTATCGATTTTGATAGCGGCGGAATGACAATCGGGAACTATAGAATGCAGCCATCAGTTCTAACAAGCCGTGTCGCTTACAGTTTTTGCGGCAGGTATTCGAAGGACTTTTGAGTCCTGACAGCAGATTCGGGCTACCGCGATTACTCGTGGCACGCTTTTGCACTGAACAGTTACCTGGTTTCTGTGAATGCAGTATAGAGTACGTTTTTTCATAGAC
Source organism: Thermotogales bacterium Thermo_02 (assembly GCA_001603185.1). Classification (GTDB taxonomy): domain Bacteria; phylum Thermotogota; class Thermotogae; order Petrotogales; family Kosmotogaceae; genus Mesotoga. The sequence goes on from LVBU01000207.1 coordinate 3,006, forward strand.
CTATTATCCTTTACCTTCAAGGAGTGAGCAAAGAAATGAAAAGATGGCACTTTCTCCTCTGGCCGGTGATAGCAATCGTTTCATGGCTAGTTTCGAGATACAACTTCTTGTTCTTTCATTCTCTGGTTGAGTTGACGGCGATAGTAGCCGCGGGAATTCTCGTGACTATTGCGATAGTCGCCAGAGGAAAGAACAATCTGGTTACCCGTATCGGAACCCTGTACGGTGTTGTTATGATTATCGATGTCTTGCATACTCTTTCCTACAAGGGGATGGGAGTCTTTCCGGGCTGGAGTTCAAATCAAGCAACACAGTTCTGGATTCTCGGAAGGGCCATCGAGGCTTCAGGTCTGGCACTGGCTCTGCTGTTACCCGGGAGAAGAGACTACAACAAGAAATACCTGACAGTCTTTTTGATTGCCGGTTTCGCCGGAATAACAGCGGTATCGACAGGTTTCTTCCCCGATTGCTTTATAGAAGGAGTGGGACTAACATCCTTCAAAGTCTCTATGGAATACCTAATAATTGCGGTCATAGCGCTCACGATATGGCTTCTTTACAAGAGCGAATCGGAAGAGATCAGACCTTACAGGAATTACTTCATGGTGGCGTTATTGCTGACGGCAGCCGGGGAACTCGCCTTCACTCTCTACACCGATGTATATGGATTCTCGAATATGCTTGGCCATATCTTCAGGCTGATCTCTTATGTCGTTATACTTCAGGGAGTAATCTACAGATCGCTGAAAGAACCTCTGGACACTATCTACTCGAAGATGGGGCGCACTCTTGAAGAAGTCATGAATATTGTGAGTGAGACGACCGAGATCAAAGATCCCTACACCGGAGGTCATCAGAAGCGCGTTGCTCAACTGGCCTGCAAGATCGCCGAAAAGATGAGACTCTCGCCTTCTAATAGAGAGAGCCTTAGAATGGCCGCCAGGCTTCATGACGTCGGCAAGCTGTTCGTACCGACCGATATCATCTCTAAAGTCACCGCCCTTAACGAGATCGAGTACGGCTTCATAAAAGAGCATCCCGGCAAGTCATACGAACTTCTTAAGGGAATTCCCTTCGACGGTCCTGTACTTGATACTATTCTTCAGCACCACGAAAGACTCGACGGGTCCGGCTATCCCTGCAATCTCGCCGGCGATGATATAATTATTACTGCAAGGATCCTTGCAGTCGCCGACGTAGTCGAAGCGATGTTGTCTAATAGACCCCATAGAAGAGCACATAGCCTCAATGAGACGCTAAGTGAGATAAAGACGAATTCAGGTAAACTCTATGATTCACAAGTCGTGGAAGCCTGCCTTTCGCTTTTTGACGGGGGTTTCGCTTTCGAATCAGACAAGGAGTAAATCGATGAGCCTTTCAGAAAGAAGTCAGAAGAGACCAGACGAACTCTATGACAGTCTTGTGAATCATCCGGACTTGCTTATCTGTCGCTGGCTTGAAGATACAACTCTCACCTTCGTCAACGATGCATATGCGAAATTCTACGGATACAAGAAGGAAGACCTCCTGGGGAGCAAATGGATTGGCTTTTTATCCGACCACATTTCCACCGAAGTCCAGAAAGACATTCGTCTATCAAGAGAGGAAGGCGGTGTCATTCAGCGTGAAGATCCACAGAAGGCTTCAGACGGAACGATCCACTGGTTAAGATGGTACAATCAGCCGATCTTTGACGAATCGGGAGAAATCGTCGAGTTCCAGTCGGTAGCTATAGATGTCACCTCGCAGAAGGAAGCTCAGGAGAAGCTCCGTACCAAAAGCAAAGAGATGAACCTCATACTCGACAATATCGAAGAGTTAATCGCCTTTCACAATCCCGACATGAGCCTTCTATGGGTAAACCGGGCCTACGCCAGAGCAATAAACAAGACAAAAGAAGAGCTCCGGGGAAAGATGTGCTACGAAGCGTGGTACGGTCTGCCCAAACCCTGTGATGACTGTCCGGTGAAGAGGGCTATTGAAGAGAGACGTGTAATAGCGGAAGAGGTCACGGTGAACGGACGGATCTGGCAGATCAAGGCGTATCCGGTCTTCAATAGTTCGGGTGAGCTTGTGGGAGTCGTTGATCTGTCGTTCGATTCCACCGATGAAAGAATGCTTACGGCAAGGCTCAGAGAAAGCGAAGAACGATTCAGGAAGCTCGTAGAATCTACCGACGACATCGTTTTCGAGCTCGATGTCGAGGGCAGACTGACCTCCATTTTCGGGAAATGGTCGGAAAAGGCTGCCTTTGTCTCAAAGGACCTTCTCGGGAAGACGGCAGACGAAATCCTTTCTCCAGAGGAGGCCGCCGTCCACATCGAACAGGCTGCCAGGGCGGCTAAAGGAGCCTCTACAAGTTACGAATGGTCGTTTAATGGAGTTGATTCCGAACACGTCTACAACATTCTGCTCTCGCCGATTTCTGAAGAAGGAAGCGTGACCGGAGTGGTTGGAATTGGACGGGAGATTACAAAGCTAAAGGAGACTGAAAGGGCGCTCGTCGAGACGCGCGATCAGTTGATTTTGTCTATGTCCAGACTCTTGAGGATAAAGGACCCCTATACTGCGTACCATCAGGAGCGAGTAGAAAAACTCGCCTCGCTCATTGCAAAAAGGATGGGACTTTCAGACGAGAGACTTCGCACGGTGAAATTTGCATCCTTACTTCACGACATAGGCAAGATCGCTATCCCGGCCGACATCCTTAACAAGCCGGGAAAACTGAACCCGATTGAACTTGGATTGATAAGACAGCATCCTAGAAGCGGTTATGAGATCCTTAAGGATATTGATTTCGGAATTCCTGTATCAGAGACTGTTTTACAGCATCACGAGCGTCTCGATGGTTCTGGCTATCCCGGAGGGCTTAGAAGAGAGGAGATATCTTTTGAGGCGATGATTATAGCCGTTGCGGATGTAGTGGAGGCGATCTCGAGCCATAGGCCTTACAGAGCCGCGCTGGGCATAGATGAGGCCGTTTCAGAGATCAAGACGAAATCCGGCATCCTTTATGATGAAGACGTGGTGAAAGTCTGTCTGGAGATTCTGCAGTCCGGCTTTTCTTTCTGAGAGAATTCCTTCCTGCTCATCTGGCTTTTCTATGGTAGCCTCACTGCAAATTGACGTTGTATCATGAAGTGGCAGTATTTGTAGTCAATGATCAAATTATTGTCAATTTGAGTATAATGTATCATAATATAATCATATGGTCGTACGGTGCAGATAGTTTTTAGAGGTCAACAATTGTCGGGAGGTAGGTATATGGAGCAGCTCGAAAAGATAAAGAACGCAATAATCGAGACTATGCCGGCACTGGCAAAGTCAGCCACAGAAGAGGCTTTGAAAAATGGCATAAGCGCAAAAGACATTCTGAACGAAGCTCTGATTCCGGGAATGGATGAAGTCGGAAGGCTCTTCAGGGAAGGAGAGTACTTCGTTCCGGAGGTACTGGTCTCCGCCAAAGCTATGAACGCTTCAATGGATCTTATAGAACCGCTTCTTGTCGGTGACGGTGTGAAGAAGGTCGGCAAGGTAGTTGCAGGGACTATTGAGGGAGATCTTCACGATATAGGAAAGAATCTCGTCTGTATGATGCTTAAGGGTGCGGGTTTCGAAATCATCGATCTTGGAGTGGATGTCAAACCCGAAGTCTTTGTCGAAGCTACCAGGCAACATCAGCCTCATATAATAGTAATATCGGCATTGCTAACGACTACTATGCTGAACATGCCAAAGGTGATCGATGCTCTGAAGACAAACGGGCTCAGAGAAAGGGTAAAGGTACTGGTGGGGGGAGCGCCGGTGAATCAGGACTATGCAGACGAAATAGGGGCCGACGGATACTCTGAAGACAGTTCTTCGGCCGTCGAGCTCGCCAGAAGATTGGTTGCTGTCTGAGAGGAACCACTCCTGTCCGGTTACCTTGAAGGGGATGATTGAGTGCGAAAGACTCCGCTTCTTGCATTTATGATAGTCTTTCTGGCCGCCTTTGCCGGTGCCCACGATATGATTGCGAGACAGTATCTCGCGGCCTCCTTCGGAGGCGTTGTTGGAAGTCTTGCCGGTGCAGCTCTCGGCGGTTTTATCGGCCGCGCAGTCGACCCTGCCTGGGGCGACCTTACCGGAATAATCATTGGTTATATTTTCGGAGCGCCCCTGGGAAGCGTAATAGCCTCTACAGCCTGGGCTGCCAGTAATAACATGGACGGTAGCATTCCGCTTTCTGCGGTCGGCGGGTTTGTCGGTATGGGAGCAACTTTCGCTCTCAACGGCCTTTTAGCGAATATCTTCCCGGCCAACAACTGGAATCCGTCGGGATTAGCATTACTAGTCTCTCTACCTTTGTGTTCTGCGAAAGGAGCCGTTATCGGCTACAACTATCCCAAATTGCTTTCTGGTCTCACGCTGGACGGTAGGGCTCTTCCTGCACCATGAGTCCATTGAAGATCTTCAAGAAGAGAAGAACGGCAAACCATTCGATTCCTGGAACGGGTTCAAAAAGGTAAATCTCAGCAAAATATCCCGCCAGTGACAGAGCTATCGCCGCAGGTCGCTTCAAGTAAAGCGGCAGTAATAACAGTATCGTTGCCCCTGCAACCAGATAAAGAGAGATCAGGGTGAAGTAATTCCAGTCGCCGGGCCTGAACATAAGAACCACAATTAGCGGCAGAACGAGATGGAGCAATACGATCAAAGGTTTCGATTTGAAGAGCATTTTCAAGCCTTCCTCCCTGTAACTGTTCCAGTATCTCTTGGCCGATGATGTGTTAAGAGCTACTATGCCTCCTGCGAGACTCCAGGCTAAGAGAAAGGCTGAAAGATTCTGAAAGTAAGTCCATTTGATATCTCTCAGCATGACGTTTGACAAAACTATCGCAATTCCCGAACCTGCAGCTGCCAGAAGATATAATAGAATTTCCGAAGTGGTTGCTCCGGGTCCGATAAGCATTTCAAAGAGTCCATTCGGTTTTTTGTAATCCCAGTTGATCTTTGTCTTGACTGCCCTCAAAGGTCTGCCTCCAGCGAAAGAATTGAACTGAGTTATGAGATCTGCTCTTTATAACGATCCATGCGAAACGGCTTCAGAGCTATTATATATTAGTCGCATTCTCTCAGTAGATTTTAGCTCAAAAAGGGATCATCTCAAAGCCCGCCAAGACAGAATTTCTGAAAGGGTAAAACTTCAGGCTGAATTGAGCTGTGTTCTGTGATAACATTTCTCTGATATCGTTTAGTTGCACTTCTATATACAATACTTCTAGACCAGGAGGAAATAATGTTCTGGAAAGAGA
>LVBU01000208.1 GCA_001603185.1 Thermotogales bacterium Thermo_02
ATCGCTTGAGATGCTCTCTTTGAGCTTTATTATTAGAATAGAATCTCCCTTCAAATTGATAGAGCGATTGTTGTCCGACTCCTGCAGCATTAAGACGTTCTGCACCGGTTCGCGCACAGTTATAGTTGCCGAGTAGGTCTTATCCGGAGGCGCCTCTTCCCAGGGGCGACCGTAAGCGAATTGAAGCTTTGCACTTCCGTAGTTTATGCCCTCGAAAAAGTAAACTTGCTCTATCTCACCGCCGACATCTGGTGTATCGGGAGGGATCCAGAAATCATATTCCTTCGTCTGGCGAAGAATGCCAGGAGTTAGTCCCGTTATTCTCCAGGACATGCCCGTCCCGGTAGTTACTCCCAGACGGATTTCTACAGGAACTCTCAAATCGACGTCAAAGCTCTTGCCTAAATCGGCTTCGGTTATAGATAGGATTTCTCTCTGAACTGACTGAGATTCGATATTGAGTTCGTATTTTCGTATGGGCGAATCATTCCAACAGGAGCAGTATGAGAGCGTGATTGCTGTGCTACCTGAGCCTATAACCCTAAATTGAAAGACCTCGTAACCTCCGCCAATTCCTTCTGGTTCTTCGTAGAACGGTTCCGAGAGCAGTCTGACTATACTGTCGTCATAGCTTTCAATCCCCCAGTAGTAGCCTGTACCTGGACTTGATGATAGAACAATCCTGAAGTCTTCGTCGGGCTCCATAACCACACTCTCTCCGTTGTCTTTCTCAGTGAAAAGAGCTATTCCCGCAAACCTTTCACGATCGATGATAGATATCACTGCAGGAACTGAGAAATCATGGTCGTTCTCGGTCCGTATGAGAAAATCCTTTATGATCATCTCGAAGGCCTCTTTTTCTTCAAGCATAGGGAAATGGGAACTACCCATGAAAATGACTAACTCGCTTTTGGAAGACTGCTCATGATACCTGGAGATGTAGTCCAGATCCGGGAAGTTCCAAAGACCCGCGCATATTAGTGTCGGTTGCTTTATGTCAGGCAGTCCCGATGAAACATCCAGGCCTCTCAGACTACCAGCAACTCCAGATGGCTCATTTCCCCAGAAAAGCTCGAAGACATCCATATTCATGTATTCAATCTTATGTGATATCAATTCCTGGATTTCTTCACGATGTACCTGGAATAGCAGGTTAGGTTTATCTGTCGAAGATTCTTTACCTTTTGCAGATTCTTCTAGAAGGAGAGAGTCCAATGCCGGGATATTCAGGATCGGGTTAACCAGAGTCAAACTCACGAGACCGGCTGGATTGGTCAGAGCATAGGAAGTTGCCACAATGGAGCCGAACCCGTGTCCCATAAGATGAAAGCGCTCCAGACGAAGCTCTTGGACAAGAGAAGCCAACTCAGAGATGTAGTATTGAAGATTGATGCTAATAGTCGCACTAATACTGGACGCTCCGCTTCCGAGTTGGTCATATATCAAGACTCTGCTGCCAGGTAATATCTCGTTGAGATAAGAACTGTCCAGGCCAGGACCTGTATTCACTATTACCAGAGGTATTCCCGGGCCTTCCGATAATCGGTAGAAAATGCTGTTTCCGTGAAATTCGAAACTGTCTTGAACAGAGATGAGACAGACCGCAGTCAGCAGAAAAAGCACAAGAAGCATAAGGTTCCGCAAGAAGTTCCCACCCTTCCAGTGAAAAAACAGTAATCAAAGAGATTATAACTCAAAAACACATTTGACCGTCTTTTCAGTTCGGCGAATATCTAATTCTCACGATAACATGTTGCATTTGAGGCATTTTGCTTTCGGCCATTCTTTGTGGTATTCTATATGAGAAGCAATAGCTTCATTGAAGAGACTATAAGAAGCAATAGCTTCAAATGGAGATGAGTTAATGGATTTCCTGTTCAGTTCAAACATTCTCGCGGACTATCCATTGAAAACAGCATTGATAACTCTTGCAGAAAACGATATCTCTGGAGTAGAAATATGGGTGGAGCATCTATGGAGACTTGAAAGCCCATTGAACGAGGTAAGAAAGCTCATGGATTCTTTGGGACTCAAGCGCACTCTTCATGCTCCGACAAGAGATGTCAACATCACGTCTTCAAACCCTGGAATCAGAAAGGAATCTTTGAACCAGGTACTGGATGCCTTAGATATCGCTTACAAGCTTGGTATCGAAGTGGTCACCGTTCATCCCGGCAGAATGTCTTCATCTAAAGACACCCCTGAGGAATTCTTCGACGAGCAGTTGAATTCGTTGTTCGCTATAGCACGGAAAGCAATGCAGCTTGGATTAAGAGTCGCAGTGGAAGTGATGGAGAGTAAGAAGGGAGAACTGGTTGTATTGCCTCAGGACCTGAATACTCTTCTTGACGCTATTGGAATCGATTCTCTGGGAGCAACCTTCGACATAGCTCATGCCGCTTCCTTCTACAAAGGCCTGGCAACTATCGAAACTATCAACGACTACATTGTTGATTACATGTATCAACTGAAGAGAATCTATAACGTTCATGTCAGCAACTCCAGTTCCAGAAAGGTTCACCTGCCTCTATCGAGAGGAGAATACGATTTCTTGCCAGTTCTCTCAGAACTATCAAGCATATACAGTGGGACTGTTTCAATTGAGGGTTTCGTTCCCGGAGAGGGAATGGAGGTTCTCTTTGAGAACAAGGGCGTTATAGATAGATGGAAGAGAGCGCTATTACCAAAAGGAGAGAGAAAATGACTCTTGGGGAAGTCATTAGGAGCCACTACGCTAACGATCTTAACGATTACTGGATACCGCCTCTTGTTTCTTGTAAGGACGGGGTGGCTGAAGGCAGAGTATGCGATGGAGATACGGTTATCTTCTGCTGCAGAAGAGGAGAAAGAGAGATACAGTTGATGGAAAGCTTTGTGGAAAAGAGTTTCTCGGAATTCGAAACCAAAGCCTTCAACGATCTGCGCTTTCTTCCACTTGTCCAATACCATAAGAAATTCACTTCAACTAAGTCGATTATCCCTGCAACTATGATCGACGGTACTCTAGGAGAAGCTATCAGTAGAGCCGGACTGAAGCAACTCGCGGTAACTGAATCAGAAAAGGAAGCGCACGTTACTTTCTTCTTCAACGGCCGCAGAAATAGCCTGTACATGGGTCAGGTTGCACAGATCATTCCCAGTTGGAAAGATTTTAAAGCTCATCCGGAGATGAAAAGCTCCGAGATTGGAATTGCTGTTGAACGATCCATGGACAGGTACGACTTTGTGATTGTTAATTTCCCCGCCGGGGATGTGATTGGTCATCTTCAGGATATGAACCTTAAGATCAAGGCGGCCGAAGAAATCGACCGGGCGCTTGGCAGTATATATAATCAGGCGAAGTCACTCGGGACGACCCTTATAATAACCGCTGATCATGGATTGATGGAGAAGGGAATAACTGAAGAGGGTGTCCCGTCAGTTTCGCATACCACGGCGCCGGTTCCCTTTGTAGTCGTCAACGACCGGCTAAAAAGGAACACTTTCCTGGAAGAAAGCGGTTCTCTGGCGGATGTTGCACCGACAATACTTGCACTTCTGGGTCTGGAGAAGCCCGTAGAGATGACCGGAAATTCACTGATAGCTAGACCTCTTATGTCCTCCAGTGTGGTTCTCGTAATTCTTGATGGCTGGGGCGAAGGAGAGGACAATCCTCTGGTAAACCCTCTAAAGGCGGCCAAGACACCGGTTCTAGACTTCCTGAGGAGAAGCTACCCCCACACAACTCTCAAAGCAAGTGAAGAGGCCGTGGGTCTGCCTTCTGGAAGAAGTGGCAATTCTGAAACCGGGCACTTGACTATAGGTGCCGGCAGGGTAATAGAACAGGACGAGTTGCGTATTGAAAGAGCGATCGTAACTGGGTTCAGAAATGAAAAAGTGCTCAAAGACACAATCGAGAGCATGAGAGAGAGTTCTTCTTTACACCTTATAGGTCTGCTTTCAGAGGCCAGTTCTCACGGGAACACGAAAGAGATGCTTGCAATTCTCGACTTTGCCAGATCAAAAGGTGTTGAGAAGATATATGGACATCTTATTCTTGACGGCCGTAGTGCACCGCCGAGAAGCGCACTGGACTTGCTGGAAAAGTACAATGAGGACCTCAAGAAAATGCAGATAGTAACAGTCCTGGGGCGTGGATATGCTCTGGACAGAAGCAGGGATTACACAGGGAAAACAAAACTGTTCTATGATGCCCTTGTGTACGGCAGGGGAGAATGCTACTAGTGTCAGTGAAAGAGAGGAATTCACATTGGAAGACAGAAGGACCATTCTAGAGAGAGCGCGTGATGTCTATTCGACGCTTCCAAAATCCCAGAAACGCATTGCAGAAAGCATTCTAGAGAATTGGGAGACCATAGCTTTTGTGTCTCCAAAGGAACTTGGCGAGAGACTGGGGGTAAGCGAGACAACAGTCATAAGGTTTGCTCGCGCCTTAGGTTATAAGAGCTTCAGCGATCTAAGACAACACTGCCAGGAACTTATTAAGGAAAGACTGACACCGGCAGAGAAGATGACGGCAACGGTCCAGAAGCTGAGGTCCGGCGAGACATCGTTTGAAAGACTTCTCAATTCAGAAATTGATAATCTAAGGTCCGGTCTTTCAAAGGTCTCTCCGGAAGAATTCTATCGTGCTGTCGATCTGGTCGAATCTGCGAAACGTGTTTTTATTGTGGGACAGGGAGTGTCTGAGCCTCTCTGCAAGTTTCTCGAATTCAGGTTCAGAAGGATGCAGATTGATACCAGAGTAGTAACAAATGGCGGGAAGCCATTTTATGAGTCGCTTCTACTGATGGATGAGAGAGATATCCTTATAGGAATAGGATTTTTCCGTTGTTCCATAGATATTCTGCGGGCCTTCAGTTATGCGAGAAAACGCAGTATACCGACAATAGCCCTGACTCACAGCAATGTATCTGAGCTTGCATTGAAGTCCGATGTGGTTCTGGTTGCCAATCGTGGTCCAGTATCTTTTCTCAATTCGCTTGTAGTTCCAATGGCCATACTGAATGCGCTTGTCCTCTATCTGGCAGAAAAGGACGAGAAGAAGCTGAAAGCTCTCAAGCAACTTGATGAAATCCCAAACATCTTCGGGTTCGATGGAAAGGATTAGTTCCAAATCCATGGAGGAGGTTGTCAAATGAGAAAGCTAGTGATTGTCACCATTTTACTGGTCTGTACTGTTCTGCTTTTTGGCGCTCAGAAAATCATGCTTTACACGTCTGTGCCTACCGAGATCATGACAGCTATCGCCGACGCCTTTAAGGCGGCAAATCCCGACATAGAGCTGGAAATATTCAGATCTGGAACGGGAACGATTCAAACGAAGCTTGCCGCAGAAGTACAGTCGGGGAATATTCAGGCTGATGTGCTGTGGGTGGCGGAATTCTCTTACTATGAGACCCTGAAGAAGCAGGGGCTTCTCGCCCAGATTGACCCTGAAGAGGCTTCCGCTTTGCCCGAGAACTTCAGGGACCCCGAAGGTTATTACTATGCCGGCAGGCTGATCAACATGGTAATAGCCTACAATACTAAGGCGCTCACTGCGGAAACGGCTCCAAAGTCCTGGAAGGAGCTTACAGACGATAAGTGGTACGACAACTATGTGGTACCGAATCCAGAATACTCCGGCGCTGCAGTCGCTGCGGTGGGAGCTCTGGCCAAGAAATACGGATGGTCATACTTCGAAGCTATGAGAAGCAATGAAGCAGTTGTAGTAAGAGGAAACAGTGACGTGGCACAGAAGGTTGCTGCCGGAGAGTTCCCGATCGGAATGACTCTGGACTATATTGCGAGAGACCTCAATGTTAAGGGTAGTCCGATTGATATCGTATATCCTATCGATGGAACGATAGCGATTCCCAGCCCGATTGCAGTGATGAAATCTACCAAGAATATGGAAGCAGCCATGAGGTTTGTCGACTATATACTCTCTGTAGAGGGACAAATGGCTCTGGTGGAACTGGGGTCTCTGGTACCGATAAGACCAGATGTGGAT
>LVBU01000001.1 GCA_001603185.1 Thermotogales bacterium Thermo_02
GTCACGTACACGGTTGAGAGGTGATAAGTCAATGAAGTTGCCAACCTTCAGAGGGGGCGTGCATCCACCGGAGAGAAAGGAGCTGTCTCAAAACGCATCACTAACAGTCCTTCCACTTCCGGAAACTGTTTATGTATTTCTTGCTAATCATGCGGGAATCCCGGCGAAACCGGTCGTGAAGACCGGTGATAAGGTCAAGACCGGCCAGCTTATTGCAGAGTCTGGAGGTTTCATTTCGGCACATCTGCATTCCCCGGTTACCGGCGAGGTCAGGGAGATAGCCAAATACTATCATCCGACGCTTTCAAAGCCTGAAGATGCTATCGTAATTCAAAGAACGTCCGAAGATGACTGGGAGCTTCTGGGCGGTACGGGCTCTTGCGATGATTTTTCTTCACGCGAGATCGTCGATCGGATTCAGAGGGCCGGCATCGTGGGTCTGGGCGGCGCGATGTTTCCCACAAACGTCAAGCTTTCTCCACCAGCGGAGAAGAAGATCGATCTGCTAGTTATCAACGGGGCGGAGTGCGAGCCTTATCTGACTATCGACTACCGCTATATGCTCGAGAGAAGCGAAGGCATTATCGAAGGCACGAGAGCAATAATGAAGGCACTTGGGGTAAGCAGAGCGATAATCGGTATCGAAGATAATAAGCCTGAAGCGATTTCAAAGATGAAGGTCGCTTCGAACGGAAGCAACATCGTCGTCAAAGCGCTTAAGACAAAGTATCCACAGGGAGCGGAAAAGCAGCTTATCTACGCCCTGGAGAAGCGAGTAGTGCCTTCGGGCGGACTACCTCTTGATGTCGGTGTGGTCGTGGACAATGTTGGAACGGCTTACGCAGTCTACGAAGCTCTTGAAGCCGGCAGACCTCTCGTTGAGAGGGGAGTCACGCTTACAGGAGAGGGGCTGAAGAACCCGATGAACGTCGTGGCGAGGATCGGGACTATGACTCAGGAACTAATAGAGTTCGCGGGCGGAATGTTAGAAGGTGTTGACAGAGTGGTTTTCGGTGGTCCGATGATGGGAGTTACGATACCTAAGCTTGACGTGCCTATTGTGAAAGGCACTTCCGGCGTGACGGTAATGAAGGAGACGGCTCCACTCGAGGAGTTCCCGTGTATTAGATGCGGGAGATGTACTTTCGTCTGTCCTATGAATCTCCAACCCTTCCTTCTGAATCTCTACGGATCGAACCGTCTCTATGATAAGGCTGTCGAAAACGGCCTGATGGATTGCATAGAATGTGGAAGCTGTTCGTATGGTTGTCCGGCGAATATCGAGCTTGTGAAGAACTTTAAATTACATAAAAAGATCTACAGAAGTCTGAAAGGGGGCGCCCGAAAATGAAGTTGACTATGAAAGCGGCACCTCACTTGAGAAACGGTGACACTGTAAGAAAGGTCATGCTGGATGTACTGATAGCTCTCACTCCAGTGGCTGTGTGGGCTGTGGTAGCGTTTGGTCTAAAGGCGCTTGCGCTCATAGTAATCTGCACTGTAGGCGCCGAAGCTCTGGACTTTGTAATTATGCGCTTTCTGAGAAATAGGAAGAGTTTCCGTCCAGATCTCAGCGGTGCGGTAACCGGTCTGTTGCTGGCCTTGAATCTGTCGGTGGCTGTTGAGTTGTGGCAGGCTCTTGTGGGAGTGGTAGTGGCCGTCGCTATAGCCAAAGCGGTCTTTGGGGGACTGGGCAAAAACTTCTTCAACCCAGCGTTGATTGGACGGGTTTTCCTCCTTATATCATTTCCCGTTCAGATGACTACCTGGTTCCGGCCCTTCGATATGCAGACGAGCGCCACCCCTCTTGCTCTGCTAAAAGAGGGAGCGCCCAGGGTATTTTCCCTCCAGGAGATGCTTCTGGGTACAATTCCCGGTTCGCTTGGAGAAGTAAGCGCTCTGCTCCTCGTTCTCGGCTTCGGCTGGCTTCTAATAAGAGGTAGAGTCTCACCAATAATACCTGTAACTTATATAGGTACTGTAGCAATATTCGCTGCGATTTTCAACGGCTTTAATCCCTCATTCGGCTCTCCCATATATCACATTCTCGGCGGAGGTTTGATGCTCGGAGCTCTGTTCATGGCAACGGATATGGTTACTAGTCCAATGTCGTTGAAGGGGCACATAATATTCGGAATCGGTTGTGGTGCTATAACAATGATCATAAGACTCTTTGGTGGATATCCGGAAGGCGTGTCTTTTGCCATACTCGTCATGAACGCCTTCGTGCCTTTGATTGATATGTTCGCAAAGCCAAAGATTTTCGGGAAGGTGAAATCTCATGCGTGAATACTTGAAGACCGGTATTACTCTGATGATAATCACCGTCATCGCAGCCCTGTTACTGTCGGTTGTCTATTCGATTGTCAGGGAACCGATTGCCAATGCGGAGCTTGGGGCGAAACTGAAGGCTATTCGCGATGTGCTGGAAGACCCTTCGACGCGGAGACCACTCGTCCAGGATGGCAAGATTCCGCAGACCGCCGTAGAACTAGCCACATTCGAATGGTCCCCGGAAGCTATTGATTTTGGGGAGGGAAAGGTCTATGTGTCCGATGATGGCCGGAGTAAGGTCGAGAGTCCAGCTTACAAATTTGTGGCCGATGATGGGCGAAATATCTATATAGTCATAGGAAGCTCTGTTGGGTATGGTGGCGATGTGAAGACAATGGCTGCCTTTGTCGTTACGGAAAGCGGTCCTGAACTAAACGGTATAAGGGTTCTCGAGTACTCGCAGGAGACGCCTGGCCTCGGAGCAAACATAGCCAGTATAGATATTCAGAATAGGTTCTTTCCAGTTGCTACCGAAGGTCTTAACAAGGGTCTGAAGGTGAATCAGGATGCCAACGTCACTCCAACCGGAGACGAAATCGCCTTAAGGAGAGAAGTTGACGGGATAATAACTGTGAGCGATGTAATGACAGGTGCAACAATCACTCCAAGAGCTGTCGCGTTCTCAATCAACGCCATGTACCAGTTCTTGAAGAAGGCAGGTGCTAACTAATGTCCGAATCTAAACTCAAGTTGCTCTCCAATGGTCTCTTCAAGCAGAATCCAGCATTCATACAGGTGCTTGGAATGTGTCCCACGCTCGCCACAACGACGAGTGCCGAAAACGGCCTTGGAATGGGGCTAGCTACAACGGCCGTCCTTGCGATGTCCAATATCACCATCTCAGTTGTCAGGAAATTCATTCCCGATAAGATAAGGATCCCGTCGTATATAGTCATAATTGCTTCATTTGTTACTATGATCGATATGCTAATGCACGGTTTTGTTTACGATCTCTGGAAAACTCTGGGTCTCTTCATACCGTTGATAGTTGTCAATTGCATTATTCTCGGTCGGGCCGAAGCCTTTGCCTCCAAGAACGGAGTAATTGACTCGCTTTTTGACGGACTTGGTATGGGATTAGGTTTTACAGGAGCACTTGTTCTTCTGGGTTCGGTCAGGGAGTTTCTCGGAAATGGCTCGGTCTTCGGGGTCCACCTGTCTGAAGTGAAGATGTTCGCCATGATTCTTCCTCCAGGAGCTTTCATAGCGCTGGGAATGCTTGCCGCACTCTTCAATTACATAGGTATAAGGCGCTCTAAGACATCAAAAGAGAGCAAGTGAGGAGGCTTGAATTATGACTACCAGATTAGTATTCATCTTTCTTTCTGCGATACTCGTCAACAACTTCGTCCTGTCAAGGTTTCTTGGTATCTGTCCCTTTCTGGGAGTCTCAAAAAAGGTCGATACGGCTGTTGGAATGAGCATTGCAGTGCTGTTTGTGATGATAATGGCTTCGATAATTACGTGGTTGCTCAATATTCTGCTGGTGAGTCTTGGCCTGCCCTTCCTGACAACAATAGTATTCATATTGATAATAGCCACGCTTGTTCAGTTCGTGGAAATAGTTCTCAAGAAGACCAGTCCGTCTCTGTACGAAGCGCTTGGGATTTTTTTACCATTGATAACGACTAACTGCGCGATTCTTGGTCTCGCCTTGCTTAACGTTCAGCAGAATTACTCTCTTCTGGAGACGATAGTCAACGCTGCCGGTGCCGGACTGGGCTTTGGTCTTGCTCTGATTCTCTTCTCGACGATAAGGGAAAGGATGGACATTTCCGATGTTCCCGAACCGTTCAAAGGCACGGCAAGTGCACTTATAACTGCTGGACTGCTATCAATGGCTTTTATGGGTTTCCAGGGACTCGTGAAACTGTGAGGTGATTTTCATGACAATCGTTTACTCAGTATTACTGATGGCAATTCTGGGAATTGGAGCGGGTGTTTTTCTTGCCTATGCTTCTGCGAAATTCGCTGTTAAGGAGGATCCAAGGACCAAACTCATAGAAGCTGCTCTTCCAGGCGTCAACTGCGGTGCCTGCGGTTATCCGGGTTGTCCGGCTTTCGCAAAGGCTGTTGCGGCGGGCTCGGTGTCTTTGGACGGGTGTCTTCCTGGAAAGAGATCGGGAGTTCCGGAGAAACTGAAGATAGTAGTTGAGGCCGACCCCGAGAAACTGATTTCTTTTTTTGAGGAGTCAGGCGAGGATGCACAGAAAGCTCTGGAGAAACTACTGGAAGCTGCCGGCGCCAAAGCCATTCCGGCCCCTGCCAGACCCACCAGGCCTTCACAGGAAGAGATAGACACTTTCAAGGCGAAGCTCAAGGACAATAATCGGGCGATGGTTATTTACTCGGTTCTACCAAACATCAACTGTGGTATCTGTGGCGCTCCCGGATGCGCTGCTTTTGCCCTGAAATTATCTGCAAAAGAAGATTCGGCAGACAAGTGCATACCGGGGAAGAGGCAGAATACTTCCCAGAAGGTCGAGAAGATATTCACCATTAGCGAGCCTGATATAGAGAAGATCCTTAACGAGACAGCCGGAGACATTGCAGAGATAAAAAAGAGACTCGAGGTGTAGTTTTGAAACGGATAGCCATATTGGGCTCGACCGGCTCGATTGGAACTCAAACACTGAGCGTATTGGAGAAGCTTGAAGGATTCGAAGTTGTGGCCATGAGTTGCGGCCACAATTTCTCTCTTTTCGAGGAGCAGATCTCGAAACTAAGGCCGCGCTTCGCAGCTTCTGTTGGAAGATGTGAAAGGCTGATCGATAAGTTCTCCGAAATCACTTTTTTCTCCGGTGAGTCCGGAATCGAAGAGATGCTCGAAGCATCGGAAGTCGATTACGCAGTAATCGCCGTCAGCGGGGCAACGGGTTTGAGATTCAGCTTGAAGGCGGCCGAAGTCGCGAAACGCATCTGCCTTGCGAACAAGGAGTCGCTCGTATGCGGCGGCGAACTCCTTATGAAGAGGTGTAAGGAAAAGAGCGTCGAGCTGATTCCAGTCGATTCTGAGCACAGCGGACTCTTTCAGCTTATCGAAGGCGGAATAAGACCGGAGAAGATATTTATAACGGCTTCTGGAGGCGCTCTAAGAGATAGGGAGATAAGCCAAATGCAGAACGCCTCTTTACGCGATGTCCTGAATCATCCCGTGTGGTCTATGGGAAGCAGGGTAACCATAGACAGTGCTTCTATGGTAAACAAGGGACTGGAGATAATCGAGGCGCACTATCTCTTTGGATATGAAGAGAGGGATATCGAAACGTATATCTGCAGAAACAGCTATATACACGCCGGAGTCTCTTTTGCCGACGGTATGGTCAAGCTCCACGTGGGAATACCAGATATGAGAGTGCCGATCGCGTACTCGCTGACGTATCCATACAGGGAGCGGATTCTTGACCATGAAGAAGTGACTTCGGTATCTCTGAAGCTGGAACCTATCAAAAGCGAAAGGTATCCAGCTCTGTGCCTTGCCCGCGCGATATGCGGAAGATTATCTGAACAGATAGCTTTTAATGCGGCAGACGAAATCGCGGTCGAGGCCTTTGCTCAGGAGAGGATTCGATTCGGCGACATTTATAATATAATCGAGAAGACGGTTAGCGCGTTTCGCGATCAAAAGCCCGTTGACTACAGTCAAATACTTGAGATCGATAGACTTGCCAGAAAACTGGCGAGAAAAGAGGTGCAAAAGTGTTATTGACGACCATATACTTTCTTCTAATTCTGACGGGAGTTGTTGTGGTACATGAAATCGGCCACTATCTCTTCCTGAAGCTCTTTCGGGTGAGAGTCCTTGAATTTGCAATAGGAATGGGGCCGAAAATCTGGTCAAAGAAAGGCAAAGAGACTACCTTCAGAATTAATGTCTTGCCAATCGGAGGCTATGTACGTCCCGCTGGAGAGGATCTCGACGCGGTAGACAACTCAGTTCCCGAAAGCGCCCAGATTCAGAATAAACCTGCCTGGCAGAGATTGATAATCTACTTCGCCGGTCCGGCCTTCTCCATAATACTGGGATTCATTATTCTCTCCCTTGTAGCCATAGTCTGGGGTTTTCAAGAGATAAAGATAGATAAGGTTGAACCAGGTTCGCCAGCAGCTATAGCAGATATCCGCCCGGGAGACAGAATTGTTTCGGTCAACGGCAGAACTCTGATTGATAATACGCGTTTGGGCGAGGCCATAAAGTCGGGTAATCCTCTGAATATCGTGATATCCAGAGATGGCGTCGAAATAGGCAAGACCTTTTCTCCTGCATTGCTGGCTCAGGAGGCCTTCATGATATTGAGAAAATCTGAGGGAAGCGTCGGCGAGAGACTGATCGCCATAAACGGAGGAAGCTTCAGAGGGGACTTCGTCGGCTACAGCAAGCTCCTATCTCCGGAAAGCTCTATAAGAATGGACTTTGCAGGCGGAGAGAGCCTTTCCGGTACCCTGGTCGCCTATTCACCGACCGAAGAGAGATACGCTATAGGTATTTATTACGCCAATTTCAAGCCCCTTATCACAAAGAACCACGGTGTCTTCAGGAACGGAGACGTTCTTCTATCGGTCGGAGATATCGAGACGAATACCAGTTACGATCTGACAATAATGAGTCAGCTTCTTTCGATTGGCCCCACGGATCTTCTTATACAGTATGCCGGAAGTGAAGTGTCATTCACCGGAAGCGGTTTTCCTGATGAGATACGAGTCCAAGTGGAAAGAAACGGAGTGCCGCTGGAGCTCACAGTAAGTAAATCGGAAGTGATAAGTCTGGTCAGCGAGGCTGGAGTCTTCGCCCAGGGCAGTGATTACTGGTATCCGGACAGCGTTTTCCAGGCAGCAGCTCTCGGTTTGCAGTGGGCGAACAGTATACTGGTCACCATGGTGAGAGTGGTGGGCAGTCTCTTTACCGGAAGGGCGAACCTAAACGAANNAGTAATCTTTCTTACCGGCTTCATCTCTCTTAACCTTGGCGTTGTAAACATGATCCCCTTTCCAGCTCTGGACGGAGGCAGAATCCTTCTGGCTCTTCTAGAGATTATTACCAGAAAGAGAATGGATCCGAAGATTGAAGGCCTTATAAACGTAATTGGCTTCATGATTCTTATGGGTCTAATGATATATATTACTTTTGTGGATATAGGAAGATGGCTTTGACCAGAGTAGTAAGAGTCGGGAAT
>LVBU01000209.1 GCA_001603185.1 Thermotogales bacterium Thermo_02
TATCGGATTGTTTTTCCTTAGCTCAGTGAGCTCCTGAATGTATTTGAACAGTTCCGAGCCAGTGTTGTAATGATCGAGACCTCTCGACTGAAATCCACCGGCGAACATAGTCGCTCTGGTCTCGACGAATCCCTGTTCCGTACCGTAGTATATAACGGGAATTCCCGGTATGGTGAAAATGAAGGCCAGAGCCTGCTTCAGATTTGCCAGGCCTCCTCCCTTGAGGAATCTCTCCATATCGTGGTTGTCAACAAAAGTTACCAGTCTCGACGGATCGAAGAGTTCAGACCTCTTTTCGAGTCTGTAAGAGAGGTTGGAAGTAGGTTTTCCCTCTTTGAATATACTCCTGATCTCAATATTCAGCGGAAAATCGAGCATAGAGTTCATTCCGCTCTCGAAGAACTCCTGTATAACTCTCTCTCCGGAGTCGTCGAAGGGGTCGCTTCTTACCCACGCTTCGCCGAACGTTATAAACTCGGGCTTTCCGATTTCTCTGGCGGTCTCGTATATCCCGTCCTCACCATTAAGAAAATCCTCCCAGAATTCGTGAGGAACATAGATCACGGTGTCGATTCTGAAGCCATCTATACCTGCTTCCCTCATCCAGAAAGTATAAGAGTCCTTCAGGGCCTTTATGACTTCCGGGTTCTCGGTGTTTAGATCGTCCAGCCCCGACATCTGATAGTTCAGCTTCTGAAAGCTATCGTTGAAGTTCGATATGTCCGGAGTCCAGTGATATATATTACGCTCTTTATCAATCTCATAGTTATTTAGAGAGAACGGATACTGTGTCGGAGCCGAATAGGGAACGCTCTCTGTGTTTATCTCAAACTGGCCGTCCACAAACCTGAAGTAATCGCCGACATGGTTCGGAACTATATCCTGGATTACAAGCAACCCTCTCTCATGAGCTTCTTCGACAAACCTTCGATATAGTTCAACACTTCCGAAGTGTTCGTCGATAGCCTTGAAGTCCCTTCCCCAGTAACCGTGATATCCTCCATAGTTTACCCACGGGTTCCACCACTGGTTTGCGACCGGCGGAGTTATCCAGATTGCCGTAGCTCCCAGTTCTTTGATATAGTCCAGCCTCTCGATAAGACCCTGGAGATCGCCTCCATTGTAGCGCGAGTTGTCGTCTCCAAACTCTCCAAAACCCATGTTATCGTTCGAAGGATCACCGTTGGCAAACCTGTCGATCATAACGAAGTAGATTATTTGGTCTTCCCAGATCGTCTGAGAAAAAAGCGGAGAAAGAAGGCAAAGAATAAAAAAGACTGCGATAAGAATCCTTTTCACTGCACACCTCCATTAGATCTATTAGATCATTATGCTATCGAGAAACTCTCCCAGGTTTTTGACCCTGAGTCGGTGATCTATATGCCTATTATAAGGCCAGTCCATTATATAAGTAGCTATTCCGTGATCTAGAAGATTTTCTATGTGATGTGGCGCATCGTCAACGGCATACTCTATTCCAAGGGCCTGACAGATTTCGCCCTTGCGTGAACTTACAATAACGGACCCGGGTTCGCCAATCTTCTCTAGAAGCCATCTCTGTGACTGAGCCTGAACGGAACGACCTCTTGTAGGAAAACGCGAAGTGATGAAGTAGATCTCGTGCTCTCCCTGGCGAAGGAGCCGGGCAAGTCTCTTCAAGTCTTCGTCGCTGGCATAAGCAGGTAGAATCTCATAGAAGTTGTGTGTGTTTCTGATAACTTCCCAGACCTTCTCTTCCTTTTCAAGAGTAAGGTTCGGAACACTCTTCCAGAAATCCCATAGCTTGACTTCCACATTCACCGGTACCTCCTCAAAGAGATCGTGAGCAATCTCTAAGAACGCGAGATTGAAGTTGGTGAGGATATCGTCCATGTCTATCATTACTCTCATCAGAACACCTCCATCATAGAGTATATAGCATTAAATGACATTCTCAAAGCTCCCCTAAACCGCCGGAAAGATCTATAGATATCTTTGTAACGGAGGTGCTTTTTATGAGATAATCCCCATTGAGAAGAACGAACGATGGAAGCCTTAGGGAGGGAGATCTGTGTTCGAACTCAAAGACGTGGCTCTTCTTTACGAGACAAAGAAACAGGCGCTTGCAGCGTTGAAATCTACAACGCTCAGTATCGCCGAAGGCGAAGAGGTTGGCATTTACGGGCCGTCTGGATCCGGCAAGTCTTCTCTTCTATTTATAATGAGTACTTTGAAGGAACCGAGTAGAGGCGAGATAAAGTACGGCGGTGTCGAGTTGAGCGCGCTCACAGCCTCTGCTAAGGCAGAGCTAAGGAGGAAGAAGTTTGGATTCGTCTTCCAGGAACACTTCCTTGTAAACCATCTAACCGTCAAGGAGAACATTCTACTGCCCCTCAAAAACAGAAGAGAGGCAAAGAAGAGACTGGAAGAAGTACTGGCGTTCCTTGGACTCACAGAACTGCAGAAGAGGTTTCCTTTCGAACTGTCAGTTGGTCAGAGTCAGAGAGTGGCCGTCGCCAGAGCTATGATAAATAATCCGAAGGTCATCTTCGCCGATGAACCGACAGCTTCTCTCGATGAAGAGAATGGACAGAAAGTTGTTAAGCTCCTCAGATCATACTGTAAGAAACATGGGGCCACTCTGATAATGGTTTGCCATTCTCCCAAGTTTCTTGAAGGCTTCAAAAGAAGGTTAAAGGTTGAAAGCGGTCAGGTAAGCGAGGTCACGCAAGGTCAAATACCCCCCGACTAAAGCCGGGAGCTTGTAAAAGCACTATTTGACTAGCCTGAGTGTTTCGAGCACTACGTTATCGGCAAATGTATAGGCAC